>JAGQOU010000202.1 GCA_020427145.1 Planctomycetales bacterium
CGTGGGAGTTACGCAACAGCTCCGACGAACTCGTCGGGCGGGCGACCGCAGGCACAGTGCAGGTCGACGACGACCTGACTGTCCAACCGGGTCGGGGCAACCCGAATCCAATGCCGACGCCAGGAAGCGACTTCGTCTATCTATCGACGTTCCGCGCGGTGCATGATCCGGCGCTCACGGTCGAGGCGTCCGGCCGAACCTGGACGCTGTACCGCATGGATTTGGATTTCATCGACACGACCGGCATGGCGCTATCCAACGAAGATTTTCCCAGTGACTCGCTCCTGTCCCAGCAATTCTCAACGCGCCGATTCAGACTCGGCTTTAGCGATGCAGCAGGAGGCATGTCGCTCAGTGGAACGCTGCTGTCACTGACGAAGTTGCCGGTCCCCGAGCCGGCCGCAGCCGAATTGTTTGCTTTGGCAGGCTCGCTCGCGGCCTGGTACGGCTGCGTCCAGCGGCGCCGGGCAACCGAGGAATAGAGTGAGAATAACAGTCACTCGATGATTGGCATGTGGCGCCGACGGCCATGCGAGGAAAGGGGCGCCGAGGGCCATTGCTAGCTGGCCCAGCAGAGTGGCGCGCACGCGGGGCCTAAGCTGCACTGGCGTGAAACTTCGACGCACTTTGCAACACCGGGACGATAAGCCCTAAGACGGTGTGCGAAGTCCCGCGGGCATTACTGCGGGCCGAACGATGGCAGGCCGTGCGGGCAGTGTGGGGGGTAAGGCGTGCGGTTCAACGTCAAGCAACTGCTGGCACTGACGACGTGCGTCGCAATCGGAATTGTCGTTTGGTCAGCGGTGATGGGATGGTCGCCACACAGTCCGTCGAGAGAATACCTTGGCGAGGAAAGCTACCAAAGCGCTTGGGCGGCCATTCGCGTAACAGGCGCGATCCTGGGGGCCGCAACGTTCTTTTCTGTTTGGTGGCATCGGCGAAATCGCTAGCACACTCTGCGTTCTGCGCGGCTCGCTGAGGTGGTAAGCGTTACCTGTTGAACCCAGGTGGCGGAATCCGCCACCTGGGAGTTCTCCCAGTTGAGCGAGCGGCGGGGCGCCACGTGGAAGATCCTCCACCTGACGGCAGTCAAAAACGTATCGCATGCGATACAAAAACCGCCCAATTTAACAATGACGTCGGCGGTCAAGAATGTGTCGGATTCGACACAAACCCCCCTAAGTTAACAGCAACGTCGGCGCCGAAAATGTCGCCCCGGGGCGACAAAAATTACCCGAGTCATCACCGCTCAACTGTAACCATTTCCAGTTGAGCATCGCACAGGACGCGGTTCAACGCCTCGTAGCGGCCGACGTGTGCGGAGTCGGGCCAAGGTGCTACCCGTTCAAGCACCACAAGTCGCCGCGACGCTGCTGGTGCCGCAATGCAACCAGAAACCCGCCAAGTATGACAAATGCCGAGATCGAAGTAGGTTCGGGAACTTTGTTGACGTAAACGCGGAATCCAGCGTCGACTGTTTTGTCATCAACTGGAAGGTAGATGTCACGAAGGGGAGTCGGTCCAACCGCCTTGGGGGAATAGATCGAAAACTCACCTCCTGGATGAGGATTGAGGATCTGAAAGAACCACAAATAGTGGTGGGGCGTGTTGGGGTCGTAGTATCTATGGGGCGGGCTGAAGTAGGAGTGTATGCTGCTTAGCAGAATGGCCAGTCTGTCCCCCGCGGAAACTGTAACATGCGAACCCGACAAATCTACGTCCGTCATCCTTTCCGGGCTCGTGGACGGCGATACGGGCAACTCCGTCGGGCTGATTGTTGTTGCGGCCAGCACCTCGTCTGCTAGTGCAAAACCGTCTTGGCCGACGCGCGTGATTCTAACGTGAAGATCGTCGGTAAATGGACCACGCCCAGAGACGGCGGCCTGAACGCCGATTCCGGCTAATTCGCCTGAGTTTTGGACTGTAAAAGTCTGTGCCAGGTAGTCTTCAGGATAGTCGTGGTAGTAGTTGACGCCCGAATGTGCAGGGATCATGTACTCTTGGTCAAGTATCACCGCTCCCTGGCACACTGGTGTTGCAACGAGAATGAATAGGCAACCGATTATTCGGCTCATGAGACGACCTCGCTAAACAGCCCCGAATTCGTTCCAGAAGTGATTTTGTGCCGCACTATAAGGCAATGCGGTTGACTTTGCCGACCCCAAGTGGCCATTTCGTCTCCGGCGGCATCCCGCCGGCCCGGGCCTGATAAACCCGGCTACGCTGGAGACAATCCAGTGTTTCGCATCACAGCCAGCGGGCCCGGTTGCGTGGGCGCGCGTCCAAGTTTTGGTCCCGGTTGCGGGGGAGCGAGGCGTGCGCGGGGGTTCCGATCCCTTTTTCACCGCGTAACCGGGCCTACTGGCTTTCACGTTGAGGCGTCGCCGGATTGTCGCAGGCGCACGGTCGGCCCGCGCCCTGGCCCGGCGTTCTTCTCTCTGCGACGCATCGCAAGCCGCGCCCGTTCTGGGGCGGCAGAAAGGATTGCGTCATGGCTTTTCCCACTCTATCGAACTGCGAGACTCGCCCACGACGGTTTCAAGGGCAATCGCAACTGCGATAGGCCAGCGCCCGCACTCCGCGGCATTAGCTGCACTTGCGGGCTGGGTACGCTAGTGGCGACCGCGACGCCAAGTTGGAACGCCGTGCAACCGCCGACGCGCGTGCGATTCGTGTCGGGGCGTTTTTCAGATTCGATCAACGGCAAGTCGAAAATCGCCGCCAGTCGTTGCCACGAAAAGCGGTCGGGGAGGGATTCGAACCCCCGGTACCTTGCGGCACGCCGGTTTTCAAGACCGGTGCATTCGACCACTCTGCCACCCGACCGAAAGAAGGCGCCCCCTGTGCCAGCGGGCGCTTGAACGACTGTACGATCGTTAGCCGTCGATGTCAATTGAGGGACGCGGGCAGGCGCCCAGGGGCGCGGTCCGTCGTCGGCGGAAGGTGCTGCGCCGCCGTGCCGCGAGCATCCGCCGGCTGACGACTCGCACCCGACGTGCCCGTTACCCTCGCACCAGTTGCCCGCGAGCCCGTTACCCGCGCGCCAGTGCGTCGCTTTGGTCGACGAAGTCGTCGCCGCTCCATTGGTCGTCGGCCTGGATCATCTTCTTGGCGTCGTGCTCGGCCTTCTTGGCGGCGCGGGCGGCGGCTTGGCGGGCGACCAGGTCGTGGTGGGTCGTGAAATACTGCAGGCTGTGGCCGCGGAAGTCGTCGATGGTTTCGAACTTGTGGCGTTCCATGAACGCGAGCAGGCTGTCGCACATCTCTTTGACCATGGCGTAGCCGAACTTCATCACGCCGGTGCAGACTTGCACCGTGTCGGCCCCCAGCAGCAGGAACTGCGCGGCGTCCTCGCCGGTTTCAATTCCGCCCAGACCGCTGAGGCTGCGGTCGGGGTACTCGTCGCGAATCACGCGGGCCAGTTCCATGACCATCCGCAGCGCGATCGGCATCACCGCGCGGCACGAATATCCGCCGGGCGTGGTATAGCCTTCGACGCTTGGTTCGGGGCGCAGGGTTTCCAGGTCGACGCCCAGCACGCTGCGAATGGTGTTGATCGCGCTGACGCCTTCGCACCCGGAGCGAAACGCGGCCCGCGCCGGGTCTTCAATGTGCGTCACGTTGGGCGTCAGCTTCGCCCACACCGGTTTGGTCGCCACGGCGTTGACCCACCCGGCCACCTCTTCGAGGATCTCGGGGTTCTCGCCCATCGCGGCGCCCATCTTGCGTTCGGGCAGACCGTGCGGGCAGGAGAAGTTCAGCTCGAACGCGTCGATGCCCACCGCTTCGCAGCGCTCGATGATTTCGACCCAGGCGTCCTTGTTGTACTCCTCCATCACCGAGGCGATGAGCACCCCCTCGGGATATTTGTCTTTAACCGCTTTGAGTTCTTCCATCCACACGTCAAACGAGCGGTCGCTAATCAGCTCGATATTTTCCCAGCCGATGATTTCGTTGGAATCGCGCGCCCGCAGCCGCGCGTAGCGGGGCTGCACGTTCACGACTTTCGAGGCGTCGAGGCTGAGCGTCTTGCAAATGACGGCGCCCCAGCCTTCGTCAAAGGCTTTGCCGATGACGTTGCCGTTGGTGCCGGGGGGGCCGGAGCCGATCACAAACGGATTGGGCAGCTTGAGGCCGTCGACGGTGGTGGCAAGCGTGGGCATGGTGAAACTCGATTTGCAGTGTATGCCGTGGGCGGAATGCGAGGTCTAGCGGCTTTTCTCGGAAACTTGAACCAGCGTTTCGTCCAAGCATCCGAGCAGATAGTCCGCGTCGTCGGCCGTGATGCACATTGGCGGTTTGATCCGCAGCGTGTTGCCGAACAGGCCCCCTTTGCCGAGCAACACGCCCCGCTGTTTCATCGTCTCGAGGATGTCGGCCGCTTCGGTGTTGGCGGGCTCCTTGCTCACGGGGTCGCGGACCAGTTCGACCCCCAGCATCAGTCCCATGCCGCGCACCTCGCCGATCAGCGGATGTTTCTCTTGCAGCGCGAGCAGCCCCTCTTTGAGGTGGGCGCCGACGGTCAGTGCGTTCTCCTGAATCCCTTCCGCGTCGATCACCTCCAGCGTGGCCAACCCTTGCGTCATGCTGATGGGGTTGCCGCCGTAGGTGTTGAAGTGGATGCGGTTGGTCATCATCTCAGAGATCGGCTCGGTGGTGGTGAACGCCCCCAGCGGGGCGCCGTTGCCGATCCCCTTGGCCATCGTGATCGCATCGGGCGTCACGCCCCAATTCTGGTGCGACCAGTAGTGGGTTCCCGTGCGGCCAAACCCGCCCTGCACTTCGTCGGCGATGCAGATGCCGCCGTGCTCGCGGACGATGTCGTACACGATCTGGAAATACTCCGGCGGCGGGGTCACCGCGCCCCCCACGCCTTGAATCGGCTCGGCGATAAAGCACGCCACCTCGCCTGGCGTTTCGTAGCGAATCACGTCGCGCACGTCGTGGGCGCACTTCAGGTCGCACGAGGGGTATTCCAGCCCGTAGGGGCAGCGGTAACAGTACCCGGGCGTGGCGTGGTGAACGCCGTAGGTTTGATTGCTCTTGAACTTCCACGATCCGTGGGCGGTCAGCCCCATGGCGGTTGACGTGCCGCCGTGGTAGCAGTTGCGCAGGGCGATCACGTCGTGATTGCCCGTGTACTCGCGAGCCGAGAGGATGGCGATCTCGTTCGCCTCGCTGCCGGAGTTGGTGAAGTAGCTGCGCGTGAGCCCGGCGGGCATCTTCTCGGCGAGCTTCTCGGCAAAGTGGGCGATCGTCGGGTGCAGATAAACCGTCGTCGTGTGCTGCAGCTTGCCCGTCTGCTCGCGCACGCGCTCGACGATCTTCGGGTGGCAGTGCCCCACGCTCACGGTGACGATGCCGGCGAAAGCGTCGAGGTACCGCGCACCGGTCTCATCCCACACGTACTGCATATGCCCCTCGACGATCATCAAGGGGTCGCGGTAGTAGGTGATCAGCCCCGGCGAGAGATATTGCTTGCGCAGGGCGAGCACTTCGTTGCGCGACGGGCCGTCGTACAGCGCGGGGGCGTGGTCGATGATCGGCAATTGCAGGGGTTTTGTCGGCGCAGTCATAAAACAAATGTCAGGGGTGAGCGAGGCAGCCGGGCGGGCCCCCGGCCAAACACATATCTATCCTAAGCGATCGCGCGGCGTGCGACGAATGAATCTTCGCCCCCCGCGAAACCAGGCCGATCATGCGGTGCGATCGGCGGAGACGGCGATCGAGGGACGGCGTTCGCTCCCCTCGCGCTGCGTCCGATTCTCATGGCGACGAACGACGGGGCGGCGACTCGCTAGAGCGCGGTCCGCTGCGCCGTTCGTTGGGGTATTCTTCTTCCGGGGCGTCCTTCTCAAAGTCGATGTCCGCCGCCTCCGGCGCCAGTACGCCCGGCGCGTGTTTCAGGCCGCGTTCTTCCTTCGTCCCCGGAATGATGTTGTCTAAGACCAGGCCGAGGATCGCCGCGACGGCCATCCCCGTGGCGCCGATCGCCAGCACAACGCCGCGGACGCCAGCGGGCATCCAGGCCACGTCGTCCAGGCCGGTGGCGCCACCCTGGCCGCTGAAGTAGTAAGGCACGCTGAGCCCCATGAACAGCGCGAAGCCGCCGACCAGCAGGTTGCGTTCGCTCGACAAATCGGCGCGCGCGAATTGCCGCACGCCGACCGCGGCGATCAGACCGAACAGGGTGCAATACAGCCCCCCCACCACGGGCTTGGGAATGGCCGCGGCGACGGCGCCGAACTTGCCAAACAGTCCCAGGAAGATGAGCACGAAACTGCCCACCTGCACCACGTACCGGCTGCCGACCTTGGTGAGTCCCACGAGGCCAATGTTTTCGGAATAGCTGGTGCTGCTGAACCCGCCCAAGAGTCCGGTCAGGGTGCAGCCGACGCCTTCGAACGCGATGCCGCGCGAGATCTCGCGCGGCGTCGGGTCGCCGGCGCCCGCCATGTTCTTGCACGCGTGGTAGTCGCCGAACGACTCGATCATCGACGCCAGGTAGCCAGCGAGAACCGCGACCACCGCGGCCGTTTTGAATTCGGGCAGCCCCCACGGAAAGAGGAAGGCCGGCAAGCCCCAGGGCGCCCATCTCTGGATTTGCGGCGGGGCCTCCCGCATGTCGACGCGGAGCCAGTCCGATCTGCCAATGGCCGAAGTATCGACGAACGCCGCATTTTCAGAACCAATGAAGCCCGAGATCGTCAGGATGTAGCACACGGTCACCACAATGACGATGGCCGACAGCATGGGAAACATCTGCAGAAATTTCACGCGCCGCGACAGCACCAGCGAGAACGTGATGATCAACGCCATCGTGGCGATCGACACGTACCAGTTGGACGCCGCGTAGGGGGCCCCGACGGCGTATAACGCCAAGCCAATCAGCATGATCACGGGGCCGACGACCACAGGGGAAAGGTACTTGCGGATCAGTCCCATCAGGCCCGAGAAGCCGACGGTCGCCTCCATGACGCCCCCGATAATGATCGCCCCGGCGATGGTGCGCATCCCCGTGGCGCCGATGGCTTCCCACTGGTTTTTCAGCGGCATCAGCTTGGCGCGATTGGTCTCGCCGGCCAGAAATTCCGACCAATCGACGACTTTGTCGGCATGAACCTGCGCGATGATCGCAAAAAACGCCGCGATGAACGAGAACGACACCCCCTGGATGATCGGCAACCGCGAGCCGAACGTCGATTGCAGCAGCGTCGCGATGCCGCTGCAGAGCATGACCGAAGAGATGAGCGTCGCCGTATTGTGCAGTTGCAATTCGGTGAGCGTCGCGGCGACCGAGGGCTGCAATCCTTCCGGCACCGGCCATAGCTTCGGCCCGAACAACAGCGGCACGGCCACGGTCGACCCAAACATCGTCAGCACGTGCTGCATCGCCAACACCAACGACCGCCCCGCCGGCGGGCGATCGTTGAGGCCGTACAAGATGCCGTTGTTCTTAGATTCCATGTCTAGTTGGACAGGATAACAGGATTTGAAGGATCAACTGGATGAATTCGGGGACGGCGCGTCTCGGTATTTCCGTCGGACCGTCACGCTGGTTGGTCCGAAATTGATCAGCAGACCAATCGCGATACCCGTCGCTTTGAGGTAGTTCACCAATTGAACTTCATGAATAATCGCGAGTTCCTCAATCGCTTTCAGTTCGACAATAACTCGCTCCTCGACAATCACATCGGCGAAAAAGCTGCCGACGGATTCACCTCGGTAGATCACGTCTAATGGCGCCTGCGCCTGCAAGCTCAGACCTCTCGCTCGCAACTCGATTATCAGTGCTTTCTCGTAGACAGATTCGAGGAAGCCGCTGCCCAACGCATTGTGGACGTCATAGGCGCACCCGATGATAATTCGAGTCAACTCTTCATCCAGCATGACTTTGCAGCTCACTTCCAGCGGCGCCGTGGTCCTGTGAATCCTGCAAATCCTGATATCCTGTCAAATTCTTACGGCGCCGTGATCGCGCCGTAGCTTTCCGGGCGCCGGTCGCGGAAGAACTGCCAGGTGTTGCGCACTTCGCGGATCGAGTCGAAGTCCATGTCGGCGATCACCACCGCGTCGCCGCCGCGGTCGGCTTGGGCGATGAACTGCCCCCGCGGATCGCAGAAGTAGCTCTGGCCGTAGAACTCGCCGA
>JAGQOU010000203.1 GCA_020427145.1 Planctomycetales bacterium
CGAAAGCCCAGGGCGCAGCCCTGGGAAATGTCGAGCGGAGGGGCCCCGAGCCCTGAAAGGGCGCGCTACCGTCGACCGTAGCGCGCCTTATCTGGGGATCAGATGCATTCTCGCGCTACGCGCATTGAGCCGCTATGCGGCATTCCGCGTGCGGCGTTGGATCCATCGCGCCACGGTAAGCAGAAGCAAGCCGCCGACGACAGCGAGGCCGAGATGCTGGAGTGTCGTCGCGAAGAGTCCCTCTTGACTTGCCGTGGCTGGGCCAAGCGCCTGTGATTCGAAAATCCGCGGCCACTCTGCAGCATAATATCTCCACAGCGCGACACGCGTTACGCCTGCCCCGGATGGCAACATGACATAAGACTTGACAAGCGTCGCGAGCAAGAAAAATGTGGCGGCAAATCCTACTAAGAACCACGGCCACAGTTTACGTTTCATGTCAATCAGCTCTCGTCTCTATTGACGGTTAGGGTTCTGGGGCAGACATGGCCTGCCACGCAAACGGTTGATCGATCGCTCGATAGATTAAGCCGCCGGCGCATTCGTATGCCTCTGACGCGGTGGAGCATACCCAAACTTCTCGCACCTGCAGGCTATCGCCGTCCCTGGAAGAGTGCAAATACTCCAGCATTGACCGCCAAGCGAGTCTATGACGGCGTCCGTCGCTACCGCGCCGGCTCGTCAACAATCTCGAAGGCCAGATCGGCTTGCCCGATCTTGTTGCTGCTGTGGTCGGTGATGATCAGCTGCAACTGGTAGGGGCCGGGGTAGATGCGGGTGGGGAGTTGCATCTCGTACTGCATGTGGAAGTCGTGCCGGCGGCTTTGGCAGACGTCCTGCACGTCGGGGAACTGCGCCCCGTCGACGCGGCGGCCCGTTTCGTCGACCACCTGGTAGCTCGTGCCCAGCGACGTCTCGTAGCCCTCGGCGGTCGACTGACTGCGGAAGTTCACCATCTCGGCGTACACGATGATGCTCTGGCCGGGGGCGAACTCCGCCTTGGGGACCGGTTCGTACAACCCAAAACCGTCGACGCGGGTGACGAACGTGGCGTTGCGAACCTGGAGCGTGGCGAGGTCCGACAACCGGTCGCGGGCGTCGTCAAGATGCCGCAGCGTGGCGGCGGCGCGGGCCCGTTCGTCGCCCGTGTTGGCGGCGTCGAGGTACGCCGACAGGGCGAACAGCTGCTTGCCCCAAAAGTCCTGCTGGGCCGGGTTGGCCCCGGGAATCGGCGCGAGCGCGTCGTCGTTGCGGCCCGCGAGCATCAGCAGCATCCGCAGTCGCAAGTGATCGTGCAGTTCGTCCACGGTGCGCGGCGCGGGGGCCAGCACGGCCTGCATGTCGGTGATGGTCGCATCGAGTTCGCCGCGCCAGTCGCTGGCGGCGTCCGCTCGATCGTCGACCACATGGCTGGCGGCCAGCACTTGCGAGTCGTTGTACGGGGCGACGGGCGACCCGGGCCGATTGGCCGCCGGGAGGACCGCGTCTTGCGGCGCGTTTTGTCGAGCGCGGGCCAACGAGGCGGGGGGCGGCGGCAGACGCGAGGCCGTCTCGGCCGCCGGCGGCCGGTTGACGTTGGTCGCACTGCGCAGGGCGACCAACGGGTTGGCGGTCGACTGATCGCTGGCCAGCGTCATGTCGGCCGGCAACGCCTGGCCCAGCGTCGCGGAATCGGGCCACGGGCGATTGGCCGAGTTGGCTTGTCGTTGAGCGTATGCGGCCAGTTGCGTTTCGGCGTGTTGCGTCTCGTCGTCTCGCTGCCGCTGGAGCCGCTCGGCGTCGCGCGCGGCCAGCTGCTTGCGATAAGCCAGCGCGGCGCGGAACTGGTCCACCACCAGTTGGTAATGTTCAGGCTTGGCGTCGTGCAGTTCCTGCAGCAGCTCGCGCTCGGCCGCGGGGTCGATGGCGCCAATCGCGCGCAACTCGCCCAGCACGTCGGCAAACGCTTCGTCGGACGTGGGGGGAGTCGCCTCGGCCTTGGCGAGCCCGCTCGCCGCCGGATCGAACGACGATCCCGTACGGTCCGTACTCAACTCGTCGACTTCCTCGGTCGCCGCATCGGCCTGGCGCGAACCGGCGACAAAACTCGGCCGCCACGACAGCGCGCAGCCGCTGCACACGGCCACGGCCAACGCAGCGCCAAGGCAAGCAGAGTAGGTGCGCATGAGTGTCGTTTTCATAAGGCGACAAACGGACGAACGAGCGACGCGATGGGCGCAGGACGGCCCGATTCGCATTGCAAGCGGGGGCGGAGCGTACCGAACGGGCCCAAACCGGGCAAGTTCAGCCTCTGAACAACTTGCAGGGCGCGCTACTCGACAAACCAACCCGAGCGCGCCCGTTCAGGGCTCTCGAGTTCTGGCGTCCCATGGGCCCCAGGGCGGCGCCCTGGGCTTCCGTAGTTCGGCCCTTCAGGCCGAGGAGGCGGTGAACGATCGCGCAGCAAAGTCCAACGTCCGCAAGAAGTTTGCCAGCAGACAGCAAGAACAACGACAGCCAGGCGGTGCGGGCGATGGCCCCCTCGCGAGGCGGGAAATAGTCCGTGCTAGCGTGCCGGCGCCGCTTCTTGGGAGAGTTCGACGATCAGCGTTTCGATCACCCGCCGCGCCGAATCCTTGCCGGAGTTGTAGTCCTTGAGCGACAGGTCGGCCGCTAGCAATCGCGGCAGCAGGCCGGCTGCGCGGCCGCGGCCGATCTGCCGGAGTTGCTGCTCGGCGTCGTTCAGTTTGAACGCCATGACCCCGGCCGCCTCCAGGGCGAACCGCAGCGAGGGGCGTTGCCCGCGGCGTTCCGTCTCTTTGAACACCTCGACCGCCACCGCGAACTTGCGGAGCGTCGAGGCCATCTGCGGCAGGATGGCGTGCGGCTCTTCGCCGGCGGCCAGCAGGCGGTCGAGCTGTGCGAGGGCGTCGGCCGCGCGACCCGCGGCCGCGGCGTCGATCATGTCCCAGGTCTTGCGCGCTCGCCACCCGCCGACGTGCTCGCGCACCAGCTTGGCGTCGATTTGCGCCGTCCCGGCGGCGTTCTTCTCGGCCAGCAGCGCCAGTCGGCCCACCTCTTGGGACAGCAGCCCCGCGTCGGGCGGCAGTTGTTCCAGCAACGCATCGGCGGCGGGTCGCGCCAACTCGGCGGCGTAATCGCGCTGCGCGACGACGACCAACCAGTCCTTCAGTTGCTTGTCGAACGCGGCCATCCCGGCGCCCTTGTCGGGTCGCGAGCAGGTCACCGTCAGCCCGCGCTCGGCCACGGCCTTGGCCAGCCGCGTGTTCCCGGGCCAAGAGGACACCTGCAGAATCAGCAGCGCGTCGTCGGGCAATTTGTCGAGCAGCGCTTCGAGTTGTTCGCGATACGCCTTCACAAACGGATCGGCGTCCTCGATCACCACGACGCTGCCCCCCTCGGCGAACAGCGAGCGTTCGCACAGCAGGTCGTGAATGTCGCGGTACTCGGCCGAGCGTCCGTCGCGGGTGTCGGCGCCCCAGCCCTCGCCAGCGGCCGCCGTGGCCAGCGCACGGCACGCCTCGTGGGCGAGAAATCCATCGTCGCCCGCCAGCACGCACATCCCCGCCGCCCGCGGCGGTTCGGCCACGGACAGAATGTCAAATGCGGTCAGCGGTTTCGATTTGGCAGCGGTCTTAGCCATGCGGCCATCTTACCGCTTTGCTGCAAGTTGGACAGGACGGCAGGCTATGCCGGTAGTAGCAGAACGGGGGAGAGAGGACCCGCTGACGAACGCGGATCAATCGCAATTCAACCCTGCCCATCCCGCAGATTCAGTCGTCCCGTCGATTCCGCGCGGTTCAAATCCGCGGCGACTCTTCCGCCAGTTTGTGCAGCATGCCGGTGATTGCGGCGCGGGTTTGTTCCATCAGCGGGTCGGCCTCGCCGCGCGGCGCCCGGTCGGTCGGCACGGGGATCGCCTCGCCCACCTGCACGACCGCGTGCAACGGAGCGTGTACGGTCAGCTGATCGGTGAAGTCCTCCTCGAACCGCTCGACCGTTTCCAGGATGTGCTCGGGCACGTTCTTCTGCGACATGCGAATGTAGTTGCGGGGATAGTGCGACATTTGCTGCACGTAGAAACAGGCCGCTAAGTCTTTGCGGCGTTGCTGCTTCTCGGGATCGCTGAGATTGTCGGTGATGAGCCCCGGCAGAATCGCTCCCCGCAGGTTCTTCACCCGGGCCACGACGGACGCCTCGGTCACGCGGATATTCCACTTGGCCTCCAGGTTGGCCAGCACGTCTTCGATGAGATTGTCGACCCGTTCGTAGAAGTCGCCGGTGCGGGCCCAGCCGAAGTACTCGATTTCCTTGAGCGACAGCAGCGCCTGGCCGATCTGCCGGATCCGCTCGGTCAGCGGTTTGTCGTTCTGCGGAAACCAAGCAAAGTGCGATTCAATCTCCTCCAGCACGGGGGTGACGGCTTTCTCCAGGTCGCCGCGAAAGAAATAGCGGATCGCCACCGGATGGATGACCACGCTGCCGTTGTGCTCGGCCTTGGCCCGCCGCTTGGCCGCCGTGCGGGCGATGAACGCCACGCCGTCCATAAAGGGCATCAGCACGTCGTTGTGCCGCGAAACGGCTCCTTCGGCGAATACGACCAGCGGCCGCTGTGCGCGGACCAGGATGTCGATCGCCGTTTCGAGCGCCTTGCGATCGGCTCCCTCGCGGTACAGGCTGAAGGCCCCAATCCGCCGCAGCATAAACCTGCTCAGCCAATCCTTCTTGAACAGATGCCACGACGCCAGCGCGTGCATGGGCCGGCCGGTCGCCTTGACGATTCCGCCGAAGTTGAGCGGATCGGACAGCCGGCAATGATTCGGCGCCACGAGCACGCCGTGCCCGGCGTCGATCGACGCCTTAATCAACTCGGCGCCGCGCGTTTCGATCGAGTGGACGCCGTACTTGCGGCGGATGAACCCCGGCACCAGCCACGCCACGATCTTGGGCCACAGAACGCTATCAACCGGCGGCACGAACTCGTACGGTTCTTCGACAATCACATCCGGCATGGGCAAGGCTCGACGTTGGCAGGAGCGTCATGTGCCGATCGACGCCGCAATCGCAGGCGGCGCAGGCCGCACGGGCGACCTATCCGGCAAAGATAACCAAACACAGGGGCGCCTGCCCAGTCCGCGCCGCGGCAACCGATAACTGAACGGAGGCGACAACATGGCGAGCGGGGGGCGTCAGCCC
>JAGQOU010000204.1 GCA_020427145.1 Planctomycetales bacterium
CAGGGAGACTTCTCCAATCTCTAGCTCGCCGGAGCCTCGCCCTCCCGCGGTGATCGTCGAGCGATCAGCCGACCAACGTCGGCGCCAATTGCAATACCGCATCGGCCAGTACGTCTGCGCCGTGGCGGAACACGTCGCACACGGGCAGGCCCAGCTCGCTGCTGACTTTCTCGCGTTCGGCCTCCGCTTCGTCGGGTCCCAGGCGGCGGCTGTTCATGCCGACGCCGATGACGCGCGAGGGCCCCATCAGGTTGGCCATCTGCTCGTACACTTTCACCAAGTGCGCGAGCGGCTGCAGCGGGACGTGGTCCATGCCGTGTACGGCCGTTCGGCCGGCCTCGTAGCACATGATCATGCCATGCGGAACGCAACCGTGCAGCAACCCCAGCGTGACGCCCGAGTAACGCGGATGGGCGAGGCTGCCTTGCCCCTCGACCACCAGGAACTCGTGGTGCTGGTTCGCCAGGATCATCTTTTCGGTCGAACCGCTGATGAAGTCGGCCACCACGCAGTCGATGGGGCAGCCGTCTCCTTCCACCAGGATGCCGGTCTGCCCGGTGGCGATGAACTTGGCGTCGCGACCGCGCTCGTTCAGCGTGCGGGCGATTTCCAGCGACACGACCATCTTGCCGACGCAACAGTCTTGGCCCACGGTGTGAATCCGCACGCAATCGTCCCGCAAGTCGCGCAGGTTCGAGACGTCGCGTTCGTTGTTCTTGCGCACGTCGACCAGCTCGACGCCCTGCTGCTTGGCCGCGGCCACGAAGTCGGGGTCGTTGACGAGGAAATCGTGCAACCCCGACACGACGTTCATGCCGCGGCCGATCGCCTGCAGGATGATCGGTTTCCACGCCGGCGGAATCTTACCGCCCGAGGGGGCGATGCCGATCATCAGCGTGTCGGCCGAGGGCGCTTCGTCTAACGTGGCGACGATCGGCGTTTCGCCGCCCACGTGCAGCACGGCGCCGGCGGTCTTGCCGGCTTCTTCGCTGTCGAGCAGCGCCACGACTTCGTCGGGACGGTAGCGCAAGACGCTCACCGCGGTCTTGCCTGTAATGGGTTCTGTGTTGCCCTGAGTGAGCAACACAATACGACGCAACAATTGATCAGTCACTCGGGCCTCTCCTTGTGAATTCGCACGAGATCAACGCACCACCAGCCTCTGTTCCTTGTCATGCCGGCAAGTGGCATGGCAGTTCGTGGCGCGCCTCGGTGCACGGCAACCCTTCGAGTGTAGTAGCTCGCTGCGCCGAAATGAAGTCAGCGAGAACTGAAGATTGTGCTATCCTACTCGACGAAGACGGCAAACTTGGTTGGTTTTCGCGCATTGCACTATCGTTCACGCGCATCGCCGGTTGTTAGGGGATTTGCGCCGCGGCGCCGGCCGCGAACAGCCGCTCGGCAAGCGCCCGCTGGCTGGCCGGCACGTCGCTAAACGTGCAGAGGGCCGATCTCGCGGCAGGGAAGGACTCCAAAGCGATCGGCGCACCCAAACAAGCCAGCACCAACGGGAAACGCTGGCACGCGGTTGTCAGCCAGTCGGCTGCGGGAACCGGCAAACCGAATTGATGCCACGCCGCCGGTTTCACGACGATCGCCACGAGCACTTGATCAACCGCCGCCGCACACTGCGACAAGGCTTCCCACCGTGGGGCAGGTTCGTCGCCGCGAAGTTCAACGCACTCGACGTCCCGGCACAACTCGCGCACCGCCGCGAACAGTTCCGGCGTCTCCGGATCAAGGTGCGAACGGTAGGGGTTCACCAGCACCGTCAGCGTCGGCCGCGCCGGATCGAGTGGCGCCGCGTCGCCGCGAACGACTTGAATGGCCGCCGCGGCGACTTGCTGAGCAAAGGTGCGCGTTTCGCTTTCGAGCTGATCGGCCGAGAGCGACTCGAGAGGCGTCGACTTGTCCGCGTCGCCGCTGCCGTGAACCCAGACCGTTTGCTTGAGCGCAACCACGCGCGCCAAGGCTTCGTCCACGCGACTGATTGGCAGTGTGCCGGATGCGACCGCCGCCGCCATCGCCTCGACCGCCGCGACCGGCGACTCGACGTCTAGCAGGATGTCGACCCCCGCGTTGACGGCGCGAACGCACAGTTCGCCCTCGGTGGCGGCCTGCTCGCGGACGCCCGCCATCAGCAGGCTGTCGGAGACCACCGCGCCTTGGTAGCCGAGTTCGCCGCGGAGCAAGTCGGTGAGGATCGGACGCGACAAGGTGGCGCAGGCCCCGCTGTCGTCGAGTCCCGGGTAGCAAACGTGGGCCGTCATGATCAGCGGCACGCCCGCGGCGATCGCTGCGCGAAACGGCTCCAACTCGCGCCGCCGGATCTCGTCGCCCGATTGCGGCACGTTGGGCAGTTCGTGGTGCGAGTCCTGGTGCGTGTCGCCGTGGCCGGGAAAGTGCTTGGCCGTGGCCAGCAGCTCGCCGTCGCGGCAGCCTTCGACAAACGCCGCCGCCAGCTCCGCGGCCCGGGCAGGATCGGTGCTAAAGGCCCGTGTGGCGATGATCGGGTTGCGGGGATCGGTGTTCACGTCGGCGATCGGAGCGAACGTGATGTGGACGCCCGCCCGCCGCGCCGCGACCGCCGTGATCGCGGCGAACTTGCGCACCGCGTCGACCGCGTCCGCTCCCAAGGCGTCGAACGCCATGGCGTGCGGAAACAGCGGGTAGGGCCGCAGCTGCTGACCGTAGCCGCGTTCAATATCCGATCCCACCAGCAGCGGATAGCGGCTCTGCTGCTGCAGCCGCGCCAACGTGTCGGCGGTCGGTCCGTGCCGGCCGTTGAACAGCACGAGTCCGCCAATGGGACACTCGGGCAGCAGCGCCGCGATGCGAGCCTCGTCCTCCTCGACGGTGCGCACCGGCGGCAGGTTCGAGCCGATGCGCACGAACATCAACTGGGCAAGTTTGTCGCGGAGAGGCAGTTCGGGCATGTTTGGCAGGGGCGAGGGCGTGGCTGTCATCGCGGTTTCCAAATCGTGGGCGACTGTCGCGGCGAGCAACAGGGCGCTGGTTATTCTTTGATGCGGCGCCAGGCGGTCAAAACACGCTGGCTTCGAAATTGTTTCTTGGCGAGGCGGGATGCGGGAGTGCGAGGCTCTGCCGAGCCCGGGAAACGTCTTCAAGCTCTCGCTCGCCGGAGCCTCACACTCCCGGTTGGGACAAAGCCTAATCGGCAAGCGTCTTTTCGTAACGATAAAACACCCGCTCGATCGTGGCGCCGGCGTGCTTGGCATAAAACCGCACCGGGCCGACCCAGGGGACGATCGCGCGGGGGAGCCCCTGCCGCTGGATGTCCTGCAAACAACGCCGCAGCAGCACGCGGCCCAATCCGCGCCCTTCGTACTCGGGGTCCGTGCCCATGGGACCAAACCAACCGGTCCGGTGGTTATTGCCGTCGTGGGCGGCAAACGCAACGACCTGCTGCTGCGCATTGAGCGCCAAATGCACCGCCGGCACGGGGCGAGCCAGCGCCTCCTGCACCTCCCCGCGCCAGGCCGGCCAATGTCGATCGAGCCAGGCGAACAGGGCAGGGCGGTCGCCTTCCTTGGCACGACGGACGAGTATGCTATTGGCGGCAAGAGCCTGTTCGTCATCGCTGGCGTCGAAGTCGCCCGCCTGTAGCGGGACAGTCAGGTTGTAAGTCTCGCCGAGTCGGCGGTAGCCGCGCGCTTCGAGCATCA
This sequence comes from Planctomycetales bacterium, assembly GCA_020427145.1. Lineage (GTDB taxonomy): Bacteria > Planctomycetota > Planctomycetia > Pirellulales > Lacipirellulaceae. The sequence goes on from JAGQOU010000204.1 coordinate 3,687, forward strand.
GCAGGCACCGCGTGTAGCGCACGTCAACGCCGGGAACCAGGTAGTTGGGCGCCGACTCGCCCGGCCGGACCGTGCGGGCGCCCGCCGCCGCGAGGCGTCGTTCGGCTTCGGCAAGCAACGCGCTGCCGTGCCCGCGGCCTTGGAACTGCGGCGCCACGGCCAACATCTTCACCACGCCGCGCACCCCGTCGGCCGACTCGCGCAACACGCAGGTCGCCCACCCGATCACCGCGTCCTCTTCCAGACGAGCGAAACTGAGCGATTCGTCGCGCGCGGGTTCGCGGTCGAGTTTCTCGGCGAGCAGCTCGGGCGTCAGCCGATCGAACTCGGCGGCTTCGTTCCACACGCGCAGCAGCTGCGCGCGGTCGACGGCTGTGAGCGGCGCAAAGGTCACGGTTGCGACCCCGCGTGGTCCTCGCGGCCGTAGCTTTCGTCCAGCGGTATGAACCAGGTGGCCAGGAAGCTGGGGATCGTGGCGATCATGATCCACACGAAGAACCGCTGGTAGCCGAGGATATCCTGCAGCCACCCGCTGACCATCCCGGGCAGCATCATGCCGAGGGCCATGATGCCGGTGCAGAGCGCGTAGTGAACCGTCTGATGCTCGCCCTGAGCGACGTACATGCAATACAGCAGGTACGCGGTAAAACCGAAACCGTAGCCAAACATCTCGACGCCCACGGCCAGGTTGATTGCCCACAGGCTGTCCGGCTGCGTGGAACTGAGAAACAGGTAGGCGACATTGGGGATATTGATGGCCGCCACCATCCACCACAGGCACCGCTTGAGGCCGAACCGCGCGGCGGCCAACCCGCCAACGATGCCCCCCAAAGTGAGCATGGCGATGCCGAACGTGCCGTAGGCGAATCCGACTTCGCCGGTGGTGAGTCCCAATCCGCCCGACTCGCGCGTGTCGAGCAGAAACGGCGACGTGAGTTTTCCCAACTGCGCCTCGGCAAAGCGGTAGAACACCAAGTAGGCCAAGATGGCGATGATCCCCGGCTTGCGGAAGAAACTCAACAGCGGCTCGGTCCACCCGCTCGCCGAGGCAATCGCTACGCCATGCGACTCGTCGCCGTCTGGGCGCGGCATGGCGAAGGAGTGGTAAACGGCGGCCACGAGAAACAGCCCTGCCAGCACGTAAAAAACCGTCGTCCACGCATAGCGGACGTCGCCAGAACGGACCTCGAACTCGGCATGCGAGGGCGCGTCCAGCTTGGCGTCGACTTGCACGACCGCCACGAACGGTTGCCGCCAGTTGTCCGCCGTCACGACGAACCGCTCGCCCTCGACGATCGAGAAGCTGGGGTCGCCGCCATCGTGATCGAACTGCACCACCTGACGGGAACCGGCGGGGACCTCCACGGGCATCCGCAGGACCACGGCGACCAAATCGCCGACGCGGTCGTTCTTGCCCGCGGTCGCCTTCTCAGCGGGGCCGAACGTCCGGCGTAGGAAGTTCTCCAGCTGTTCAATCCAGCCCGGCTTGGCCCCCTTTTCGACCGCCGGCTTCTCTTCCGGGGCTTCGCAAAAGCCGTGCTGCACGTTCCACTGCTGCGCTTGTTTGACGAATGCTTTCGCCTCCTGGGGCGTGCGACCGGTCAGGCTCAAACTCTCCGCCGAGAGCGTGAATTGAATCGGCGCGTCGGCGGCGTTGGTCATGGGTGTCGCTGTGGCGGTGGCCCAAGCGTCTTCGAGCGGCGCTGCCGTGGCGGTCGTTGCGTCGATCGTGAGCTTCGTCGGCGGCAGACCGCTGGTCGACTCCAGCCAGCCGGCGAGCATCACCAGCACGCCTTGGCCGACAATTGTGGCGAGACGGTAGGCGGTGCTGCGGATTCCCACGAACCACGCCTGCTGGTGACCGCTGAGCCCGAGCAAATAGAACCCGTCGGCGGCAATGTCGTGCGTGGCGGACATGACGGCCACGAACGCCAGGGTCGCCAGCGTGTAGCGGAAGTAGTCGCCCAGATTCAGCGCGAGCGCCGTGGCCGCCAACCCCGCGGCCAGCAGCCATTGCATGACCACCACCCACCGGCGCCGCGTGCCAAGCCCTTCGACGACCATGCTCCACAACGGTTTGATCACCCAGGGCAGGTACAGCCAACTGGTGAACAGGGCGATATCGCGATTCGAGACGCCCAGCCGCTTGTACATGATGACGGCCATGCTCATCACCACGACATACGGTATGCCTTCGGCGAAATAGAGGCTCGGCACCCACCGCCAGGGCCCGCGGACGGCGGCGGCGGCGGTCGACGATTGCGGCGTAGCAGGTGCGCTCACGGCGTTACCGAGCCCCCACGGGCAATCGCACGAGCGAGCTCTCGCGACCATCGCGGCCGACGGCGCTCACGGCAACTTCGGTGATCGTCGCGGCGTCGGCGCCCGCGGGGTCAGAGGCAAGCTGATAACTCAATTGCTCGCCGGGAATCACGTCGAAGTCGACCTGCTCGCCCCGCACGGTGCGGATCGCCCACAGGAACGGCGCCGCTTCGTTCGGCGCGGTGATCTCCAGCACAAGCTTGCCGTCCTCGGTCGCGTTGACCGCGGCGGCGGGGGGAGCCGGCGGCTCGCCTGGCAGCCATTCGCACGCCGGCACTAGCGCGGGGCGAGCGTAGACCCCCGCGGCCAGCTTGTCGGCCAGGCCGTCGCGGTCGCCCATGAGCGCCTTCATGCTGAAATGCACGTTGCCGGTCGCCCCTGGCTGGTCGCGCGTCAGTTCGATTTGGCGAATCACTTCCTCGGCGGGCCAATGGCTCTTGTCGACTTCGACGGTCTCGTCCGTGCGAATCTGCGACGCGTAGTTGCCGGGCCAGAGATACCGTCCCTGGATGTTCTCATCGGCCCACCACGCCAGCAGCTTGGGGTAACTTTGCCCCGGGGAGTCGATCGTCCAATACAGCTGCGGCGTGAAGTAATCGACCCAACCCTCGCGCAGCCACTTGCGGGCGTCGGCGTACAGACTGGCGTATTGGTCAAACCCGGAAATCCCCGGCGGGTTGCCTGGGCGCCAAATGCCGAACGGGCTGATGCCGACCTTGACCGAGGGCCGCGTCTCTTTGACGGTCTGATACATCCGCTCGATGAGCTGGTCGACGTTCTGTCGACGCCAATCGTCGCGCGACAGCGTTTCGCCGGCCGCTTGCGCGCGCGCGTAGCTCTGGTCGTCGGGAAACGGAACCGGTCGTCCGTCGTCGTCGTTGATCGGGTAGGGATAGAAGTAGTCGTCGATATGCACCCCGTCGACGTCGTACCGCTCGACGACGTCGGCGATCACCGCCAGAAAGTGCTCGACCGCGGCAGGCTCGCCCGGGTCGAACCACTGGTACTTGCCATAGGTTCGCACCAGGTCCGGCAGGGCGTTGCTGGCGTGATCGGGCGACGCGGGCGTCTTCGCGTCGGCATGACGAACGCGGTACGGGTTGAACCACGCGTGTAGTTCCAGCCCGCGCGCGTGGGCCTCGGCCACCGCGAATGCCAGGGGATCGTACGGCGGGTTCGGCGGCGCGCCCATCTTGCCGGACAGATACTCCGACCACGGTTCGAGCGGCGAATCGTAGAGGGCGTCCGCCGCGGGCCGCACTTGCAGGATGACCGCATTGAGATTCAGTTCCGCGCAGCGATCCAACAGCTTCGTCAGCTCGGCCTGCTGCTGCTGGCTCGGCAAGCCGGGACGCGACGGCCAATCGATGTTGGCGACAGTCGCCACCCACGCTGCGCGAAACTCGCGGGGCGCCGTCAGCAACTGTTCGTCGACGAGCGATTGCCCGCGGACCAACGAGGCCGTGCCCAGGAAGACCAGTAAGCCCAGGAAGACCAGTAAGATCGCCGAGCGAAACCAGGAATATCGTCGGACAACGAGGCATGGATTGATAAGGTTCATGGTTTCATCATAGAGGGCGACCCTCTGCGCGACACAGGGGCGTGCGCATCGACTTCGCGTTTTTGCGTAGCGCTGCGACGAACTTCCCCCAACGTTGACGACAAAGCCGATTCAATCGGGGGCATTACCGCAAATCGCTGACCCGATTCGTTGTCGAGGCTCCAACGCCCTACCTATAATCAAAGCTCATCACGGTCGTGCTGCTATGAAGAGACGCCCTGCACGTCCGAGTCGGCGCCTTGTCGTTCGCGTTGCCGCGACGACGCGTTTGGAACAAAGTCGAGACGCACTCTTGCCACGCAGACCATTTATTATCGATCGCTTGCGCTCCACCATGGCCAGTGGCCGATTCCTGCGTCGCGTCGTGGCGGCGATCGCGATCGCGGCGACGCTGGGCGGCGACGCGGCCCGCGCTCAGCGGACGTTGGGGATCGACGTGTCCGCGTGGCAGGGCAACATCTCGCAGTCCGGCTGGAACTCGGCAAAGAATTCGGGCGATCGCGACTTCGTCTTCATTCGCGCCAGCCGCGGCGGCACCACCGGCTACGATTACCGCCACGACGGTTTGTCACCCGGCACAAACGCCTACACCGGGTCGCAGCGCTACGACGATCCGTACTTCGGGCAGAACATCACCCGGGCCGTCGCCGCAGGCATGTTTGCCGGGACGTATCACTTTGCGCGACTCGACGTCGTGGCCGGCGGAACCAATTCGAACGGTTCGATCAACCCCACGTCCAACACGGGCGCCGACGAAGCGGACCACTTTATCGAGATGGCCGGCGCCTGGATGCGGCCCGGCTACTTGCCGCCGACGTTTGATCTGGAGTCGGGCTCCTCTGAGCGAACGGCCAACGAACTGGCGCAGTTCTCCATTGACTTCTCCAATCGCATCTACGAGGTCATGGGGATCCGGCCCGCCATCTACACCGGCGGCAACTACTCCAACATCCTGCAATCCGCCTCGTCGTCGCTGCGGCAGCAACTCGCGCAACAAACCGGCGATCAGCCGACGCCGCTCGGCCCGGCCTATTCTGTGTTGTGGAACGCCCGCTATACCGACCAGGACAATCCCGAATCGATTCCGATTCAGACGAGCAGTCCCAAGGCGTCGTACAGCGGATTCTACGGCCCCTGGGACGACTACGGCGTGAGCGAGCCGTGGACGTTCTGGCAGTACGCCAGCACCGGCAACGTGCCGGGCATCTCGTCGCACATGGACGTCAACGTGGCGCGCGGCGACATCGAATTTGTGAAGGACCAGCTCATCCCCGCGGTGTGGCTCAGCGACAGCGACGGCGACTGGAGCACGCTGGCCAACTGGAATAGCGGGCAGCCGGTCGTGGCCCCGGTCGTGGCCCCCAACCAAACGCCCGTGCAAGGCGCGACCACGCTGCCGACGCCGCGCCTGCCCGGCGCCGCGGGCAGCGGCACGACCTCCGGCCAGTACGACACGGTGATCCTCGAGCGCCCCAACGCCGACGTCAGCGTCACCGTGTCGAGCGGCGTACATAACGTCCGCAAACTCTACTCGCGCGAAACGCTGGCCATCACCGGCGGCACGCTCACCGTGAATTACAATCCGAACTACGTTTCGGACACGGTGAACTATCCGCAAGCGGTCCGGTCCGGGCCGATCTCCGCGCAGTTTTCGGGGCCTGCGTCGCTCACTGGCAGCGGCAATCTGAACGTTCACACGCTGCAGGTCGACGCGCAGCAGACGTTCACGGTGGGGGGCTCTGGCACGCTGGCGGTGAATCGCCTCAACCTGATGCCGCACAGCACGACGCCGGCGAAGCTCTTGCTCAGCGGCGATTTGAACTTCACGCCGCTGGCCGGCGCGGCCGCTGAGATTGCCAACGGGGCGGGCGGCGGCGCGGCCGGTTACGTCGATCTAGGCGGCGGGATGCGAACGCTCAACATCGCCGACGGCGCCGCGGCGACGGACCTCACGATCAGCGCCCCGGTGGTCGGCGGCGGATTGATCAAGTCGGGCTCCGGGACGCTCGCTCTCACCGGGGCGAACGCCTACACGGGCGACACGGTCGTCAGCGCGGGAACGCTGCGTACCGGCAGCGCGCTGCTGGCCAACTCGGCCGACGTGTACTTGACGAGCGGCGCCACGCTCGACCTCGACTTTGCCGGAACCGACGTTATTCGATCGTTGTACTTCGATGGCGCCTCGCAACAGTCAGGCACTTGGGGCGCGGTCGGCTCCGCGGCGGACTTCACGACCCCCTGGATCACCGGCTCGGGCCTGCTGAATGTGACCAACGTTGCTTCGCCGCCGGGCATGGGCAACGTCATTGACAATTTTGAAGTCGACGAGGGCCACTTTGGCTGGGCGTACAACACGTCGCCCGGGTCGCAGACCTTTGGGCTGGCTGCGGGAACCACCATCGAACGCGTCACCACCGAAGCCCACACGGGCGACGCTTCGCAGCAGCTCAATTTTGTCGCGTCGGGCGGCGCGTGGCAGATTCGGCACAACTCGGGCATCGGGACGCCTGCGGCCCCGGCGGGCAACGAGGCGCTGGCCGCGACCGGCTCGATCGGCTTCTGGCTGATGACCGACGACCCCGGCGTCACGGTGCAAATCGCCCTCGACGATCCCGGCTCAGCCGATCGGGGCCTGGAGCAGGCCGTGATTGCCGACGGCCAATGGCATCTTTACCAATGGGACCTGCAGGACGACAGCCAGTGGGAAGCCTGGGCGATTGGCGACGGGGTGATCACGGGCCCCACGCTCACGATCGACTCGATCTTCTTTCACGGCACGCAGAGCGCCACCGTCTATTTGGACAACGTTTCGCACAATCCTGACGGACCGCTCAGCGGACCCGCGCCGGGCGACTTCAACGCCGACGGATTTGTTGACGGCGTCGACCTTGACTCCTGGCAAGCAGGGTGGGGCATCGCCAGCGGTGCGAAGTGGAGCAACGGCGACGCCAACGGCGACCGTGCCGTCGACGGCGGCGATTTCCTGCAGTGGCAACGTTCGCTCGCGACAACGCCGGTGATCGCTCAAGGCGTGCCCGAACCGGGCGGCGCTCTGCTGGCGCTGGTTTGTCTCCTGGGCGCAGCGGGGCGTGGAGGTTTGCGCAGCACGCCGCTTGTCGTGCCGGCAAGCAACCGAAAATAGCCCGCCCCGGCCCTGTTTTCACGTCCGAGGTGGTTCCCACCGCGACCGGGCGAGTTTAGATTCGAGGGCTCCGTTCCCACCGCACGCACCCAAGTACCCTTCGGTATGACCATGACCCACCGCGGCCTTGCCGACTCTCCCCTCGCTCCTGCCGACCCCGACCTGGCGGCCGACCGTCGACGCTTCGCACGGTTCGAACGGATACCCTGCCGCGTCCATCGCCACGCGGGCGACGCGAGCTGCGCCGTTGCGGCCGAGATTGCGGACCTCATCCGCGCCCGCGCCGCCGAGGGCAAGTCGTGCGTGCTGGGCCTGGCCACGGGCAGCACGCCGGTGGGGGTCTACGGCGAATTGGTCCGACTGCACCAAGAGGAAGGGTTGTCGTTCAAGCACGTCGTGACGTTCAATCTCGACGAGTACTACCCGATGCAGCCCGACGAACTGCAAAGCTATGTGCGGTTCATGCACGAGCACCTGTTCGACCACGTCGACATCGAGCCGCAAAACATTCACATCCCCGACGGCACGCTGGCTGAAGAGCAGGTCGAAGACCACTGCCAGAAATACGAAGAGGCGATTCGCAACGCGGGCGGGATCGACATCCAGTTGCTGGGCATCGGTCGCACGGGGCACATCGGCTTCAACGAACCGGGCTCGGGCCGCGACAGCCGCACGCGCATGATCACGCTCGACCGGGTGACGCGCCGCGACGCCGCGAGCGACTTCTTCGGCGACGAGAATGTGCCCCGTCGCGCCATCACGATGGGCGTCGGCACGATTCTCGAAGCGCGCAAAGTGTTCTTGATGGCGTTCGGCGAAGGCAAAGCCGCCGTCGTCGCCAAGGCGGTGGAAGGCGAGATTTCGGCGATCATCGCCGCCAGCTATCTGCAGGAGCACCCGCACGCCGAGTTCGTGCTTGATACCGCGGCCGCCGAGGGGCTCACGCGCCGCGCGTCGCCGTGGCTCGCCGGGCCGCTGGCCTGGGACGCCCAGTTGATTCGCAAAGCGGTGATCTGGCTTGCCGCGAAGGTGCAGAAGCCGATCCTCAAGCTCACCGAGGAAGATTACAACGAGGAAGGTCTGCAAGACCTGCTGGCCAGCCGCGGTCGCGCCTACGACATCAACCTGGAGGTGTTTCGCGCCCTGCAAAAGACGATCACCGGATGGCCCGGCGGCAAGCCGAGCGAGCAACGCCGCGACGGCGACGCGCCCTGCGTCGACTACCGCGTCTTTCCCAAGCGGGCGCTTATTTTCTCGCCGCATCCTGACGACGACGTCATTTCGATGGGCGGGACGCTCATCCGACTGGTCGACCAGGGGCACGAGGTCCACGTGGCGTATCAGACGTCCGGCAACATTGCCGTGTTCGACGACGATGCGGTGCGCTTTATGGACTTTGCGGGCGAGTTCAACCGGCACTTTGGCATCGACCCGGCCCGCACGGCGGAGCTTGAGGCCCACATCGACGCCTTCGTCAATCACAAGGAACCCGGCCAAGTCGACAGTCCCGAAGTGCAATGCATCAAGGGCCTCATCCGGCGCAGCGAAGCGCGGGCCGCGACGCGTTGCTCGGGCGTGCCTGAAAACCAGTTGCACTTTCTCGACATGCCGTTCTACGAAACGGGCCGCGTGCGCAAGAAGCCGCTGGGCGACGAAGACATCGCCATCACGGTCGAACTGTTGCGGAAGATCAAGCCGCATTTGATTTACGCGGCGGGCGACCTGTCCGATCCGCACGGCACGCACCGCACCTGCCTGACGGCGATCCTCAAGGCGTGCCAAGTGGTGGCCGACGACGACTGGTACGAGCAATGCACCGTCTGGTTGTACCGCGGCGCGTGGCAGGAGTGGGCCCCCGATCAGATCGAGATGGCCGTGCCGCTGAGCCCGCAAGAGTTGCTGCGCAAGCGGGCGGCGATCTTCAAGCACGAGTCGCAGAAGGACAAGGCGTTGTTCCCGGGGCCCGATCCGCGCGAGTTCTGGCAACGGGCCGAGCAGCGCAATCGTTCGACCGCCGAACTCTACGACTCGCTGGGGCTCGCCGAGTATGAAGCGATCGAAGGCTTCGTGCGCTGGAAGGGCGACTTGGACGCGGTGCTGTAGCAGTCGGCACGCCGTCGCCCCGGGGAGGGCGAAGCTCCGCTGAGCCAGTGGAGGCAATCCCATCTCGTGCGCTGCTTGGGCGTGGGGCTCGGCGGAGCCTCGCACTCCCGGTTGGGACATCGTCTGGGTCACACGCCACACATCACGTGGCACGGGGTGACTGCAAACATCCGGCCGACGGCCCGCTTGTCTTTGCGGAGAAACGCCCGTTGTTAGCGGCTTTGGCGATTGCCAATGCGGCGTGCCGGTGCGTATCGTAATTCCACGGTCGTCGCATTGCGGGCCCGACCACAGCTGCCGGCAGACTTCTCTTCCCGCTGGCAGCTTGGAACAAATGGTTTGACCCGGCGCGGGGCGACGCACAGCGTTCGCATTCTCGCGGCATTTCTCCGGGCGTTTGTAAGGATTGAGAGATGGGCGTCGTTTCCGACGAGCAGCGCGAGCAGTATCAGAGCGAAGGGTACATGATCCTGCCGCAGGTGATCCCGGCGGACATGCTCGACATGCTGCGCGAGGAATGTTCGTACTACTTGGGGTATATGGATTCGATCATGGACGCCAAGGGCGTCGCGGTCGACAACCTGTGCCATCGCGGCAAACGGTATTTCATCAACAACCGCTATCGCCTCAGCGCGCGATTGTGGCGGTTCGTGTTCAGCCCGTTGATGGCCGAGGTGGCCCAGGCGGCGCTGGGGCCGGACGTTTATCTGTTTCACGAGCAGTGGGTCGTGAAGGGCGCCGAGCAGGGGATGAAGTTCGGCTGGCACCAGGACAGCGGCTATGTGAAACACCACGACCCCGCGACCCGGCATAAGCCGTACGTCACCGTGTGGTGTACGCTGGACGACGTCAACGAAGAGAACGGCACGGTGTATCTGCTTTCGCACACGCGCGGCGGCACGCGCGATTGCCTGCTCGACCACTCCAAGGAAGCCGGCACCAACGACGTGATCGGCTACGACGGCGACGACCCGGGCGAGGCGCTGATCGTGCCGGCCGGCAGCGTGGTGGCGTTTACCAGCTACAACCTGCATCGCAGCGGCGCGAACACGACCAATCGCATGCGACGGATTTACCTGCCGCAATACAGTTGCGAGCCGATTACCCGCCCGGACGGCAAGCCGTGGGCGATGGCCGTGCCGTTTCTCAAGGACGGCCAGGTGGTGTACGATCACGCCCGCGACGCGGCGGAGAACTACGGCCCTTTCCCGGAGACGGCCACGTGACGCCGCCGCCCCGCCAGCGCACGAGGGCGTCGCAAACAGTATGAATTCCCACGCCGCGAGCCTCTTCTCCTCGACCGACGACCGCCTTGCGTGGCGACTGCGCGAACAGACCCTGTGGATTGAGGCGTGGGGGCCGGATTGCCTGCGCGTCCGCGCGACCGCGCTGCCGACGATGCCGCGGCGCGAGTGGAGTCTGCTGGAACCGCAACCGACGTCGGTTGCCATCACGCTCGGCGCGACCGAGGCGCGGATCGAGAACGGGCGTCTCGCCGCCACGGTTGACGCCCGCGGGCGGGTGCGATTCTTTCGCGACGGCGCCGCGGAGCCGCTGGTCGAGGAGGCGGCGTTTCGCACCAACTACCCGCCGTCGCGCATCTTCCAATCGGTGGGCGGCGACCTGAGCCGGGCGACCGCCGCGTTCACGGCCTGGGATGACGAACGCATCTACGGCCTGGGCCAACGCCGCCACGGGCTGCTCGATCAAAAGGGCTGCGTGCTGGAACTGGCGCATCGCAACTCGGAGGTGTCGATTCCGCTGTTGGTATCAAGCCGCGGCTACGGACTGCTATGGCACAATCCCGCGGTCGGGCGCGTGGAGTTGGGACGCACCCAAACGCGGTGGGTCGCCGAAGCGACGCGACTGATTGACTACGTCGTCATCGCCGGCGACGACTACGCCCAGATCATGCAACGGTACGGCGATCTGACCGGCCGGCCTCCGCAGTTGCCCGAGTGGGCCGCCGGGTTCTGGCAATGCAAGTTGCGTTACAAGACGCAGGAAGAGCTGCTGGCGGTGGCCCGCGAGTACCGCCGCCGCGGGCTGCCGTTGTCGGTCATTGTGATCGACTATTTCAATTGGACGCACATGGGGGATTGGAAATTCGACCCCGCCTGCTGGCCCGATCCGGCCGCCATGGTCCGTGAGTTGGACGAGTTGGGCGTCAAGGCCATGGTCTCGGTTTGGCCCACGGTGAGCCCGGACAGCGAGAACTACGCCGAACTCGATCGCCGCGGGCTGCTGGTCCGCACGGAGCGGGGACTTAACGGGCTCGTGAAGTTCACCGACTCCAACGCCGATCACGCGGTCGTTTCCAGCCTGCTCGACGCGACGAACCCCGCCGCGCGCGAGTTTCTGTGGGACAAGCTTCGCGACAACTACTTCGCCCACGGCATCAAGACGTGGTGGCTCGACGCCATCGAGCCGGAGATGTCGGTCTACGACCACGACAACCTGCGTTACCACGCCGGCAACGGCCTGGAGGTGGGGTGTCTCTATCCGTTTGAACAGCAGCGGGCGCTGTTTGAAGGCATGCAGTCGGCCGGCGAGACGGAGATCGTCACGCTTGGCCGCGCGGCGTTTGCCGGCAGTCAACGATTTGGCGCGGCGTTGTGGTCGGGCGACATCCACTCGACCTGGGACGATCTGCGGCAGCAAGTGCGCGCGGGGCTCAATGCGGCGCTGAGCGGCATTCCGTGGTGGACCACCGACATCGGGGGGTTCTTCGGCGGGCAGGTTGAGAGCCCGGAGTTTCGCGAACTGCTGATTCGCTGGTTTCAGTATGGCGCGTTCTGTCCGCTGTTCAGATTGCACGGGTGGCGGAACAGTTCGCTGGCCGACCCCGCTTCCAGCGACCCCACCCGCGGCGGGCCCAACGAACTGTGGAGCTTCGGCGACGAGGCGTATGAGATTCTGCGCGAGTTCCTACTGCTGCGCGAGCGGCTGTTGCCGTACATCATGGAACAAATGGGGCGGGCGTCGGCGCTGGGGCATCCGCCGATGCGGCCGCTGTTTTTCGATTTCCCTGGCGATGCGGCGGCGGCTGACGTGGATGACCAGTTTATGCTGGGGCCGGACTTGCTGGTGGCGCCGATTCTTTTCGCCCAGGCGACGAGCCGCACCGTGTACCTCCCCGCCGGCGCCGAATGGACCGACGCTTGGACGGGCGCGACCTGCGCTGGCGGTCAGCGCGTGGAAGCCGCGGCGCCGTTGGAGCAGATCCCGTTGTTTGTCCGCGACGATCGTGACTTGCCAATTCGAGCGGGAGAGTGAGCCATGACGAACCGAACCAGCGATTTTGACTTCCGGGCGGATTCACATTGCAGCCCCGGAGGTTCGGCAGCTTGTCGCCACGGGCGCAAGTCCCCGGGACGTGTTGCTCATGCCGCCCCTGCCGGGGCTTGCGGATTTGATCGACGGAATCCAGGGGCTGACGCCCCTGGCTACA
>JAGQOU010000205.1 GCA_020427145.1 Planctomycetales bacterium
GTAAGGACCATCATTCTCACCGTCGGCGAAGCCCTCCATGTCGAGACAAATCAACTCGCAACGGTTGGTGACTAAGTAGGCCAAACCGTCGGTCACACAGGGCGTCGAACAAATCCCGAGATTCGGCACGTCGACCGGAAAGCCACCCGCCAACTTGGTGCGGGTCAACTGCCACTGAAAGTCGCCGCTATGGGCATCGAAGCACAACAACACGCCTCGATCCTCGCGAGGCGGGTGAGCGGGACGAAAACCTCCGGCATTGTTCGTGGCAATCAACAGCCGACCATCAACGACGACCGGATTGCCGTAAGTCTCGGTACCCAGCTGACGTTTCCACGCGACGTCCGCATCGTTGTTCGGATCAAAGTCGATGCGGAACGGGCCGTTGATTCGTTGTCCCGTTCGCTGCCAATTCCCTAAGGCCATCGGCCAGGATTTGGGACCGCGCGGTTCCTTGTCGGCACCACCGCCCACCTCGACGCCGACCGGATCTCCCGGTAGGGGCGGAACCGCTTCGGGCGGTGGAGGCCCAAAGTAATTCACCGGTGGCGGAGCGACATCGCGAACCGAGATCGCCGCCGGTCCCGTGGAAGATTCGGTGGAGCTTCCCACGACGGCCTCGCGGCCTGACGAATCATCACCGGCGGTCACGCTGATCGGATCTCCGGGAGCCCCGTCACCGGTGCGAGGTCGCACGGTCGTCGAGCCCGATTCCGCGCTCGGCGCCTCGGAACGTCGGTCGCCGCCGGCGCGAACCGGATCGCTTTCGGTGACTTGGCCGAGCGTCGCGTGCGAACCGGAATCTTCAGGGGCCTGTCGACCAACCGCGACCGAGACATCGCCCGTCGGCTCGTTGGCCGATTCGTTTTGCGTCGAGCCAGCGGCGTCCGCGTGAGTTTCGGTGTCAGCAGTCGCATCGCGCGCGGTGGAAGCTGGGACCGCTTCCGACACCGACGCCGGTTCCCCACCGCCTCCGCAACCCACGACGCTGGTGAGTGCGACGCCGCTAACGAAGACGCCGATGATGAAGAGCAGTCCCCCCGCGCCGCGAGGTCGCGAGAGGGAAGGGCGGTGCGAGACCTCTCGGCAAGAACGCCGGTTCGTTTTCATGGCTCATTCCTCAAATCGCGATGTCAGCACCTAAGTGATTGACGATCGGGGACCATTCCCACGCGCGACGAGGATCCAGCGCGGTCGGCTCTAAAGCTGAGTGGGATTGGGCGCGTCGCCGTACACTTCGGTTGGGTCAAAGACCTTTTCCGACTCGGTAAACTCCAGCGGCAGAGGCGCTGACGTCTTGCCCGCCGCTTCCTTGCCCACCGGCACGCGTCGATAAAAACACGATCGGTAGCCTACGTGACAGCTGGCTCCGCCCGCCACGTCGACTCGCAGCCACACGGCGTCCTGGTCATCGTCGATGCGCATCTCGCGCACGGTTTGCACCAATCCGCTCGTGGCGCCCTTGTGCCACAAAGCTTGTCGGCTGCGGCTGAAGTAGACCGCTTCCCCCAACTCAATGGTCTTTTGCAACGCCTCGCGATTCATGTAGCCGTGCATCAGCAACTCGCCCGACGTGAAGTCGGTCGTGATCACTGGCACGAGTCCATTGGCATCGAACTTAGGAGCCAGCTCGTGTCCCTCCTCGACCTGCTCGATCGAAACTCGGGCGGCGAACATGGCATCCTGCGATTGGGCGTCTTCACTCATCGGCGAACGTAACTCTCGCGAATACAGTCAGGGCGGGGGTCATCGGAAACGCATTCCGCCAGCATTCCCATGACGATCATCGATCGCTCGAACCACGACCGAGTCGCAGTGAGCGAGTCGCCTTATCGTCACCCGTCGGAGCGAAATCGTCAAGCGGCGCCCGCCTGAGGCCGGCCGGAGCCGAGTATGATGAGGCGTCGTGGTTCGCGGGCCAGCTGCCCGTGTCGTGCTCCAGCGGACCACCACCGCGGTTGAGTCATGTGAAGGAGATATCGTGAGCCTGTTCGAGTTCCCCAACCATCGCCCTCGTCGCCTCCGCCGAACTCCCTGGATTCGGGAGATGGTGACCGAGACTCGCTTGACTCCCGCCAACTTGATCTGGCCCTGCTTCGTCCAGGAGGGGACGGACCTCACCACGCCGATTCCGTCGATGCCCGGAGTCGAACGGCTCTCGATCGATCGACTCGTCGTCGCGGCACGCCGAGCGACCCAGTTGGGCATCCCGGCGATCGCCGTGTTCCCGGCCACTCCGGCCGACAAGAAAACCGCGTACGCCGAGGAGGCTCTCAATTCGGAGAATCTCGTTTGCCGGGCCGTGCGAGCCGTGAAGGAGGTCGTGCCGGAAATCGGGGTCATCTGCGATGTGGCTCTCGATCCTTACTCCAGTCACGGCCACGATGGACTACTTGAGCAGGGTGAGATCCTGAACGATGCCACCGTCGAGATGCTCATCAAGCAGGCGATCGTGCAAGCCGCCGCTGGCTGCGACGTGATCGCGCCGAGCGACATGATGGACGGTCGCATCGGAGCGATTCGCCGAGGCTTGGATCAAGCCGGTTTCGAGCACGTCGCCATCATGGCCTACTCGGCCAAGTACGCCTCGGCGTTCTACGGCCCCTTTCGCGACGCGGTGGGGTCCTCCGGCAACCTGCGCAGCGGCGACAAACGCACCTACCAAATGGATCCCGCCAACGGCGACGAGGCGCTGCGCGAGGTGGCGCTCGATATTGCCGAGGGCGCCGACACCGTGATGGTCAAGCCGGGGATGCCGTATCTCGATATCGTGCGGCGGGTGAAGGAAGCCTTCGGCATGCCGACGTTTGCGTACCAGGTCAGCGGCGAGTACGCCATGATCGCCGCGGCCGCGGGCAATGGCTGGCTCGACCGAGACAAAGCGGTGCTCGAGAGCCTCGTCGCCTTCAAACGCGCCGGCGCCGACGGCATCCTGACCTATTTTGCGCGCGACGCGGCGAAATTGCTCCAGCGGGCATAGCCAGCGCCATGCAAAGCTGAAGGACAACAGGGAGTGCGAGGCTCTGCCGAGCCAGGGCCTGGAGACTTCCACAGGCTCGGCAGAGCCTCGCACTCCCGCATGCCGGCGCGGGCGGCTGGGGACGACCAACGGGAGCCCCCAGTTGATGCGGAGTCAAACGTTGCGCCCTGGGGGCTCCGCTGCGCTGCGTCCCCAGCCACCCTGTCGTGGCGCTGATGTGAAAGCGTCTCTATTTGCCGGGCGATGCCGTCGAAACTGAGAACGGTCGGTCGGCGAGCGCCACGCCACGGTCGCGATTGGGCGCGGGCCCCATTTCCAACACGAGCTCGCCGCCAGCGGCGATTTCCTCGTGGCGGAGGTAGTTGCGCGTCAGCGGCGCGCCGTTGAGCGTGGCCGACTGAATGTAGACGTTCTCCGCCGAGTTGTTCTTCGCGTGTACCGTGAACCGTCGCCCCGCGCCGACGGTGATCGACGCCCGCTCGAAAATCGGGCTGCCCAAAACATACTCCGCCGTGCCGGGACACACGCTGTAAAACCCCAATGCGCTCAGTACGTACCACGAGGACGTTTGCCCCTGGTCTTCGTCGCCCGGGTAGCCGTTCTCGTCGGAGCTGTAGAGCCGCGCCATGATTTGTCGGACCCAGTACTGTGACTTCCACGGCTGGCCGGCGTAGTTGTACAGATACGCCATGTGCTGAATCGGTTGGTTGCCGTGGGCGTACTGACCCATCTCGGCGAGAACCATCTCGCGCATTTCGTGGATCGGCGCCCCGTAGGTGCCGACGCCAAAATCGCTGGGCGCTGCGAACACCTCGTCGAGCTTGGCGACAAACGCCTCCTCCCCGCCCAGCAATTCCATCAGCCCCGCCACGTCGTGAAACACCGACCAGTTCCAGTGCCAGGCGCACCCCTCGGTATACGGGCCGCCCCACTCGGCCGGATCGAACGGTTCGGTCCAACGCCCCGCGGCGTCTTTGCCGCGCATGAAGCCGGTTTCGCGGTCAAACACGTTGCGATAGTTGAACATCCGGTCGGCAAACTTCGCGGCGTACTCCTCCTGACCGGTGGCCTGCGCGAGCGCGTATCCGCAGAAATCGTCGTAGGCGTACTCCAGCGTCTTGGCCGTCGCTTCGCGGTGATGCGGGGAGGGAAGATAGCCGAGTCGTTCAATTTCGTCCCAGCCGCCGCGACCGTTCGCCGGGCCCCACGGGCCTTTGCCGCGGGTTTCGTGGTCGTACGCCGCCACCGCGTGCGCGGCGTCAAACCCGCGATAGCCCTTGGCCCACGCGTCGGCGAGCACCGAGATGGCGTGGTTGCCGATCATGCTGCCCGCCTCGCCCGGAAATGACCACGAAGGGAGCCAGCCGCACTGATCGTAGGCGTCGAGCATAGCCTGCACGTAGCGGTCGTACATGGTCGGCTGCAGCAGCGAGTTCAACGGCAGCTGCGCGCGAAACGTGTCCCACAAACCGGTGTCGGTGTACATGTATCCGCGATGCACCTGCCCGTCGTACGGACTGCGGTAGTAGGGCTGATCCGCGGCGTCGAACTCGAAAAACTTGCGCGGGAACAAACTCGCACGGAACAGGCAAGAGTAAAACGTCCGCCGCTGCTCTGCGGTTCCCCCCTCGACTTCCACCCGGCCCAGGGTTTCGTTCCAGCGCGCCTTCGCAGCGGCGGCCACGGCTGCCAGGTTCTCGACGGGTTCCAATTCGCGCCGCAGATTCAACTCGGCCTGCGCGGGATCGATGTACGACGACGCCACGCGCACGTTGACCGTGGCGCCGGGCGCGAATTCGAGGTACGCGCCCGCCCGTCGACCGGCGATGCTCGTCTCCGAGCTAATCGCCGGCGCGCCGCGGCGGCGCTGGCGCCACGTTCCCGCGGACTTGATGGGCTGATCGAATGCGGCGACGAAGTGATTGCTCAGTTCCCGGGGCAGGTTCCGGCCGTTGCGAATGCGCCCGACGATGCGCCGTTGATCGGGCTGAATCTCAAGTTCGCATTCGCCGGTGTAGCCGTCCAGCACGAGATACGCCGGCCCCTCCGGCGGAAAGGCGAATCGCAGCATGGCCCCGTGATCGGTCGGCGCGATCTCCACGGCAACGCCGTTGGCAAGCTGCACGCTGTAGAAGTACGGCTTGGCGACCTCATCGGCGTGGCGGAATCCCGCGGCCCGCCGGTGCTCGTCAACCGTCAGCTTGCCGACCACCGGCATCAGCGAAAACACGTTGTAGTCGTTCGACCACGAACTGCACTGATGGGCCTGCTGGAAGCCGCGGATTGCGTCCTTGTGATACTGGTACTTCCAGCCGTCGCCGTTGGGGCCGGTTTGCGGCGTCCACGTGTGCATGCCCCACGGCATGGCGACCGTCGGGTAGGTGTTGCCGCGCGTCAGCTCGAACCGCGAGTTCGTACCCTGCAGCGTGTTGACTTCATCGGCCGGTTCCGCGGCGTACGCGCCGATCCCGATTCCAAGAGCGAGTATCGCACCGACAAGCAGTGCCGTGAGATTGCGAAGGCGATGCACGGTGATCCCGATCATGACGGTCTTCGGAGGGATGAAAACCCGATCGGACTCTGCAAATCGACGCCTGCGGACTTACTTGCCGCGCGCGGTGACGACCAACCGGTTGCCGCCCAGCTCGGCGAGCTGATGGCGGCGCAGGCTCCTATTGTCGGCGCCGCCGCTCGCGCCCGCAACCCTGCCCCCGGGCGGCTTCGTCAGGGGAGCGTCGTCGCCGGCGCGGCCGTCGCGTCTTCGCCCGGCGCGACCGGTCGCACGGTGGACGTTTGCCGCCAGGTCGACATGCCGCGGACCAGACGCTTGAGCTGCTCGGGGTGTTGGGCCGAGATATCGGTCGTCTCGCCCGGGTCTTGTTCGATGTCGAAGAGTTCCCACTCGCCGCGCGGCAGTTTCGACGCCTTCCAGCGCCCGTTGCGAACGCCTCGGCCATCGTAGTGAGCAAAGAACAGCGTCCGTTCGCCCGGGATCGTTTCGCCGCCGAGGACGGGCGTCAGACTCGTGCCGTCGAGTTTCAACGATTCGACGTCGTTCACCCCCGCCAGTTCCAACATGGTGGGGGCAAGGTCGATCACGTGACCGACGTCCGAGACAATCCGGCCGGGGGTCCCCTTCAATCCCCGGGGCCAATGGACGATGAGCGGCGTGCGACACCCGCCGTCGTACGATTCCATCTTCCAATAGCGCAGCGGCGTGTTGACGGCGCTGGCCCAGGGAGAGCCGATGCCCGCGTAGCTTTCCTCGCTGCCCAGCTTCCGAATATTGTCCCCTTCTTGCAGTTTCGCTTCGCGCAGCGCCGGCTGGCCCTCGCGCGTTTCCGCGTAGCGATCATAGCCGGGACCGCCCGGGATCTCCGGCGACGCGCCGTTGTCCGACAGCACGAGAATGATCGTGTTGTCGAGCTGGCCCGTCTCGCGCAGCGCGTCGACGATGCGGCCGACGCCGACGTCAATGCGGTCGATCATCGCGGCGTGCACGGCCATCTTGGCCGCCAGATACGCGCGCCGCTCCGCCGGCAGCCGGCGCCAGGGCGCGCCGTCGTTGATCACCGGCCCCAGCGGCGTATCCTCGTCGAACAGCCCCAACTCCACCTGCCGACGAAACCGTTCGGCGCGCAACGCGTCCCAGCCGTCCGCGTACTTGCCTTGGTACTTTTCGATCGACTCGGGCGGGGCCTGAATCGGCCAGTGCGGCGCCGTGTAGGCGGTGTAGATGAAGAACGGCTTGTCGTCCGCGGCGAATTCGCGGATGTATTTCTCGGTGTAATCCGTGATCGCGTCCGTGGAGTAATAGTCCTCGGGGACCTCCTCCACGGGCGTTTCGCCTTCGCACAGACTGAACGGGTCGAAATGATTCACCACGCCCCAGACAATGCCGTAGAACTGCTCAAACCCGCGCCGCGTGGGGAGCGATTTAGGGTCGGCCAGGGGCATGTCGAGTTGGAGTTGATGATCCATCCACTTCAGCCGCTTGTCGCCTCGGGGTTCGTCGGGCAACTCGGACAGATGCCATTTGCCGCTCATCGCGGTGTGGTAACCGGCCTCCTGCAGACGCTCCGCCACGGTCGGTACGGTCAGATCCATCGTCCGGCCAAACTCATCCATGCCGACGCGCTGCGCGTAGTAGCCGGTAAGCAGGCTCGCGCGCGTCTGGCAGCACCGCGAGCAATTGTAGAACTCGCGGAACCTCACGCCGCCGCCCGCCAGCGAATCGATGTTCGGCGTTGCAATCTCGCCGCCGAAGCACCCCAGGTCCGAATAGCCCATGTCATCGGTCATGATGACGACAATGTTGGGCCGCTCCGCAGACGCTGCCGCGGCTTGTCGCCCCATCGGCTGAGCGACGGCAAGCAGCAGCGCCGTTGCGGCAAAAAACGCAAATCTCATTCAGGGACCTCGTGGGGCAGCATGCTGATCGCGGCGGAATCGCCGCTCGGCAGGCCGTACTTGGCGGCCAGCCATTTTGAGACTTCGACTGATTCGACGAGCGTAAGCGGGCCGTCGTAGACAAGCACCTCGGCGATATCGCCGGTGAAACCGTAACCATTCCATTCTGCGGGATCGTAGTGCGAACCTATGTACCGCGGCGCCGTGGTCGCATCGACCGCGGGCACGTCCTTCGACTCGGAAACGAGCACGCCGTCCAGAAACAAGCGCGCCGACTTGGCTTCCGTATCGAAGCTGTAGACCAGCACGTGCGGCAAATCGTCAATTGGGCCCGGCGATTTCACGAGGCCGACGTCGACCGCCTCCTCATAGTTCGGCAGAAAGCCCAAATGAACTCGGCCGACGATTGTGAGATCTTCGGAGACCTGTACGACGGTGTGCGGAGGCCCGTTCAGGTTGAGCAGTTGCACGCCGAGCTCGCGATACCGCTTGCGATCGGTAATCAACTCGCGGGCTACCGCGCTGTCGGCGCGGAACACGATGGCCGAAGACTGGCTGGACCCGAGTCGAATCGGCTCGGTCACGAGCGAGCGATAGCCGTCGAACCGCAGGGCTGGTCGCCCGCCGATCGAGTCCTCGACCCATAGCGGTCGCCGCGGGGCTTCAACCTGCCAAGCGTCCTCGCGCCGCTTGTTGCCTTGTTCATCCGTCAAGTCCCCCCACTCGCTGACGCGGTTGACCACGTCGCGCTGGGTCAAGGAGTCGGCGCAGTAGCGCAACGCCAGGTTGCGCGTGACCGGCGGAGCGGCCACGGTGGCATCGGCGGCGACCGTGGCGACGGTCTTGATGGGGCGCAAGAACTTTGCCGGTTCGGCGTCGAGATCCGTTTCGTAAGGACCGGTGCTCGAACCGGCCCACGCCTCGCCGGTGGTCAGCAACGTGCTGGCGCTCTCGCCTGCGGCTTCGGCGACCTGGGCGACCACTTCGCCCTTGAAGACGTGCGTTTCCACTTGCCCGTCGTCATCGACTAGCAGGCCAAACTCCGTCCCCAAGTCGACGAAGTCGCCGGCATGCGTCTCCACGCGAAAACCACGCGCCCGCTTGGGCACCGTGGCCGTGAGCTCGCCGCGTACGAGTTTGACGCTGGAATTGGAGGTGGCCGTCAGCGTGGCAGGCCCGTTGAGCGTCAACTCGGCGCCGGAAGTGAACTCCAGGACCAGCAGCCCTTTGGAAAGCGTGATCAGCTGGCCCTCGTGGATCTCGCCACTGGCCGTCGCCGACCAGCGATCTTCAGCCCAATCGCAGTCGATCTTACGACGCACGTGCGCCACGACGCCGTCGTCGACCGGCACAACGGCTGAGGCGTCGATCGGATGAGGGGACTCAGCGCGACCGCGCGACTGCGCGAGTTCAGGCCGCTCGTTTGCCGCCGGCCACGTGCGCCAGAGCAGCATGGCGAACATCAACGACGCCGCGAGGGCGAACAATCCCCAGTTGGAGCTGCGATGCTTTAGGTTGGCCGGGGCGTGATGCGCAGCGGACGCGACAAATCGGTCGAATCGTTCGTCAATTGCCTTGGCGGCTTGCAACTCCCCCATGGAAAAGGCGGGCACGGGAGCAGCTCGCTCAGCCAGCAGAAAGTGGGTCCGGAGCAACTCCAGAAAACTCTCGGCGGCCCGGTTGTTCTGCGACAGCAACTGCGCAAGCTCGTCGGCCTGCAATTCATCCAATTGCTGGTCGACGAGCCTGCCGAAAAGTTCTTCCACCCTAGCGTCCATGAACATCGCGTCCTCTTGCGCGCCAATTCGGCGTCGCAATCACGGGCGTTACTACAAAGCGAAAGCAACAGGCGAAGGCGATCCACGGCGACTGCCCTGGTCGTCGTGGATCACATTCCTTCGCCAAAGACACTACGGCGTGAAGCCACTGAATTATGTGTCGAAATCTCCCGAGCGTTTCTTGCATGATTCTCAAACCGGTTCCTCCTCCGTCCGCATGGATCGCTGCATACACTCTGTCAGCGCACGGCGAATCCGCCGCAGCGACTGGGAGACGCTGTTGACCGTTCGATTCAGCTGGCCGGCAATTTCCATCACGGACGCGCCCGGCGCGTAGCGCGACATCACGAGCGAGCGATCCGGTCCGGTCAGTTTCTGCAAGCAGCCGTCCAGCGCGGCGCGTCGTTGATCGTGTTGGTCCATGGCCGCCGGTGCGGAAAAATCGCACGCCAAGGTCTCCATCATTTCGGGCGGCAGCATGGCCATCCGGCCGGAGTTGATTTGACGATGGCGGAGGATCGAGCGGCGAGCGATCTCGCGCGCCCAGGCCAGAAAGTTCGTACCCGACTGAAAATGGTCGAACTTCTGCCATAGTACGATATTGGTCTCCTGCAACAAATCCGCCGCGACGTTGGGATCGAAGACCCACGCCATGATGTACGCGTGCAACGGGCGTTGCGCAGCGGCGAACAGGCGCAAAAACTCCTGCTCACGGGACTCATTGTGTGCTTCGGTCACCGCCATGCCCCGAAAATCCCTGGCCTGGCCCGCCGCGTCAAGGTGGTTTCGACATCCCGCGCGTCGTGGTTCTGAGCCGACCAGCACTAGATAACGCGTTGCAAAGCCGAAATGTGATTCGGAAAACCGGAAAAAACAAATCTCAACCGCCCGGCGGCGCGAACGTCGCCATGCAGCGAGGAAGTCAAAAGTTTGCGCGATATCCCGTCGCGTCGGACGTGCTGCGGCTGGCAAGAGTTCTCGGGCCATTGAGAGCCCGGCCCCGCACGGAGTCGGTTGGCCGTCGCGCGTTTGGCTTGCGGGCTTTCTGACAAGAAAAAGACGAAAAGTTTTCGTTTTCGGATCAGATTTTGCGCACCCTCCGCGTTTCCTAGTGGCGACTAACGTCGTCCTGCTCGTCACGGACAGCTTATTGACGTCGTTTTTCGACGAGGCAAAGCCGCTTCCAGCGCGGAGCAGCATCCCTTGATGGCGGCCTGAGTTCAGGCCGCGTGCAAGGGGTGTCGCTGGAAGACTGCGGCCACGGAACAGAACCAGAGGCACTGCCCTGAGGGGGCGCCCGTTCGGGCGTCATCATCGTGAAGAACTCTTGCAATTTTCGCTCCGCTTGGCGGGCGCTGGGCTTCGCTGCGGCGTTTTGCTACGGCGGGGGCGCGCTCTATGCCGCCGGCGAGCGCCCCAACGTGTTGGTCATCATGGCCGACGACTTGGGGTACTCCGACATCAGTCCCTTTGGCGGAGAGATGTCGACTCCCAACCTGCAACAGATGGCGTCCGACGGCGTCCGGTTTCGAGATTTTTACGTCACGCCGAGATGCTCCAATACCCGCGCCCAGTTGCTCAGCGGGCTGCAGTCTCATCAGGTCGGTTTGCCGAACCTAGCCGGCGACGGAACGCGTTTGCCGAAAAACCACATCCTAATTCCCGAGGCGCTGCAAGCCAGCGGTTACGACACCTATATGTCAGGCAAATGGCACATGGGCGCGACCGACAACTTTGGATCGATCCCCAATGGCCACGTCCGCGACCCGCGCGTGCGCGGCTTCGATCACTACTGGGGTTTCACAGAAGGCCACAGCCAGGACACGTTTGACCAGTCGAACTACCGGCTGCTGTCGGACTCCGTGCCCGAGCGGACCTACACCTCCTCGAGCGGCAACGGTCAGCCCGGCACCTTCTATCAAACCGACGCGATCACCGACTACACCATCGACTTCATGAACGATCACCGCCAGCAGAACGCGGCGGAGGGGTCGGACGATCCGTTTTTCATGTACGTGGCGTACGGCGCCCCGCACTTTCCGCTGCAGGCGCGCGACGAGTGGGTCGATCCGTTGGTGAGCCGGTACATGGAAGGTTGGGACCAGTTGCGCGAAGATCGGCTCGCCAGTATGAAGGCCATGGGGCTGATCGACCCGAGCGTCGATCTGTCGCCTCGCGGCGACGTCCCCGGGACGGGACACGGCGAGGCGACGCACGAGATCCGCGCGTGGGATTCGTTGCCGGCAGACCGGCAAGCCGACCTGGCGCGACGCATGGCGATCTACTCCGCCATGGTCGAGCGGGTCGACTACAACATCGGCCGGATCCTCAGCGACCTGGAAGCAAATGGCCAGCTGGACAACACAATCATTGTCTTCGCTTCCGACAACGGCGCCGACGGCGAATGGCACGAATATGGCTTCGACGCTGGCGAGACGCCGCGCACCGGCGCTGCACTCGACAGCATGGGGACCACCACCAACAGCGTCGACGATCGGATCTTTTACGGCACGGGCTGGGCCAACGTTGGCGCCGCGCCCTTTCGCAATTACAAGCATTTTACGCACGAGGGCGGCATTCATTCGCCCGTGATCGTGCAGTGGAATAACGGGCTCGACCCTTCGTTGGAGGGGCAAATCACCGACCAGGTGGGCGACATCCGCGACCTGATGCCGACAATTCTGGCCGCCGCGGGGGTCGAGTATCCCGAGCAGTGGACCGACCTGTCCGGGCAGACCTACAGCGTGCTCGCTGAGCAGGGCGACAGTTTGCTCAATTTCCTCGAAACCGGACAGACGACCGAGCGCGAACTGGGCTGGTGGCACGAGAATAACCGCGCCTATCGCATCGGCGATTGGAAGATCGTCTCCAGCAATTTCACGGGGACCGACGGCACGCTTGCCAACCAATGGGAACTGTACGACCTGGCGGCCGACCCGACCGAGGTCAACGACCTGGCCGAGGATCCGCAGCAGGCCAATCGCATGGCGTTCATGCTCGCCGCCTACGACCGCTGGGCCTACCAGACCAACGTGTCGTCGACATTCACCTGGTCCGCGGCCGACCTTGACCGCGACGGCGCTCTCACGGCGGCCGACGTGGCGGCATTCGTAGCGGGGTGGCGACAAGTCGCGGCCGTCGGGAGCGACGCAACTTTCGCCCGCGGCGACGTCAATCTCGATGGCGTCACCAATCTTGATGATTTCGCGCTCTTGCGAACCGCGTTCGAGCTGAAGGGCCAATCAAGTCTTCTCAACGGCGTCGGAGCCACATTGCAGACGCCCGAACCTGCCGCGTTGGCGCAGGGCGTCGTGTTTCTCGTGCTCGGCAAATTGTATTGGAGTTTGCGAGCGAACCGGCCGTAGTCGCGGCCGCTTCGACAACACTCCGTTCGGCAAACAGGATTTTCTGCCATGACTCGTCGACTTAGCCCCATGACCAACCTTCGATTGTTCAACATCTTGGCGGCCGTCGCGCTGGCGGCCTGCTGGACCGCATCGGCCAGCGCCCGCTACGCCGACCGCTGGTATCGCATGGGCGACGATCCGGCTCAGAACGCCAGTGCGGGCCCGGTAACGACCGATACGTTCGACAGCGCCGGGTCCTTGGGCATGAACCAACTGCACGATTTGACTCCCAGCGGATCGCCGCTGTACGTCAACATCGCCGGCGACCGGCCGATCCCCGCGGTGACCAACAACAACTGGGCGATTCAGTTCGACGGGGTGGACGACTATCTGCTCGGCCCCAATCTGAACAATCCGTCGCAGTCGATTGCCCAGACCACCGGCGGCGAGAACTACGCGGGTATCGAGGATCGCGGCTATCAGTTCTGGGTCAAGCCGCAGTCGTTGCCGGCCACGGGATCGGCCGTGATGGTCGACGACGGAGAAGAGCACGAGTTTCGCGTCACGTCGACGGGGTTTTGGTCGCCCGAGACGCGCAATTCCGCGTTGACCACAACGACCGCGGCGACCCTCAACGTTTGGACGCATATCTCGCAAGTGCGGCCCAATGGCGTGGCCGGCGGCAGTCTGTCCTGGGTTAACGGCATTGCCGTCGCTTCGCAGACGGGCGACTACGACCTGCTCGGCACGACCGGCTTGGTGGTTGGCGCCAATGCTTCGCCCGATGGCGTGGGCGGCACGACGATTCCGCCCGTGGCGTATTTCAACGGGTTGATCGACGAACTCGAGTTGTTCGTCCTCGGCGGTTCTTACGGCGCGTTCGCTTACACCAAGGACAACGGCTACTTCACCGACGTGTTTTTGCCGTCGCAAGCGGCGGCCTATTCGTACGTGGACGCGACCGGCCCGCGCGGCGGCCCCGACGGTCACAACGACAAGGTCTGGGTGGCTGGCGACATCAATTTTGACGGTCAGAAAACGCAGGCGGACGTCGACGCGTTTGTGGCCGGTTGGCGATCGTCGAACGCCGACGCGATTGTCGGCGCCGGCCCGGGCATTGGCGACTATCTCACGCTTGGCCAAGGCGACCTCGACCTCGACGGCGACACGGACATCGACGACTTCGTCGTGCTGCGGACGGCGTTCGCCGGCGTGGCCGTGGCGATGCCGACCGCGGCGCAGCTGGCGTCGCTGGTTCCCGAACCGGGGACCGTTGGTCTCGCGCTGGTCGCGGGCCTCTTCGGCGTTGCCGCACAGGTTCGCAGAAAGCAGGGGTGAGGGGCGCGCCACTTTGAGTCTGGGTCGTCACTTTTCGGTTTGATTCTCTTTTGTGTTCTTGTTCGACATCACTGGTTAGGGAGGGAAGTCTCATGAAGCGGTCTCGTCTTGGAATCCTGGTCGGAGCGGGCGCGTGCGTGCTCGTCCTCGCCGGCGCACAGCGGCTGCAAGCCGGAGTCCTGTTTGCCGACAACTTCGATCGCGCCGACAGTCGCAATATCGATGAAAGCCTGTCGGGCGTGACGGACAACACGGGTTCGGCGCTGGCGGCCGATGCGGTCTACACGCAACCGTTTCTCGATCCGAACAACGCGCCGCCCACCTACGGCGCCCAAGACGGCGACGCCGTGAACGGCGGCGGCGCTCAGATTTCCGGCAACGTGCTGCAACTGGCGGTCGGAGCTGGCACGTCCAACGCCTATGTCAACCACAACTTCCTCAATACGCCGGCGTTCGCCGTGTCCGTCGACGTGACGGGTTACGGCGGCACGTCGAATCAACAGGGCGGCGCGTTTGCGGTCGGCATGTCCGAAGCCGAAGCCGCCAGTGCAGGCGACGCTTTTGGCGGACACCCCATCGGCAGCACCACGCCTGGCGACAAACTGACCGATGCGTTTGAAGGCACTGCGAACGATGGCACAGCCGTGAGCGACTTTTGGGTCGCGCTCCGCGGCAATAACACCATCGTGTGGGGCGGATTCGGCGCTGAGAACGAGTTTGGTTCGGTCGGCGTCGGCGCCAAGACCGGCACGATTTCTGCCGAGTTCTACGCCGCTGACTTCAACGCTGGTTCGAACGTTAACTACAAGGTCTTCTACAACGGCGCACTGCAAGGCACGGGTTCGTTCCCCTGGTCCGGCACGAATGAAAACTACATCGCGTTGGACGCCCGCGACGGCGGCAGCGTCGGATTTGACAACTTGGCCGTGACGACAGTCCCTGAGCCGGCCGCAGCGATGCTGGCGGCGCTGGCGATCGGCGGATTGGGCGTCGTCCGCCGGCGGAGGGCCGCCTAGCGGTCTAGCGGTCGGAAAGCGAAATCGTCGCGGTACTTGATCGCAGGGATGCGACCAAGACGCGCGACGAACAGAAACATTAAGTAAACGTCATTGCGATTCCTCTACGTTCAGCCTCCGCGAACGGACTGTCAAAGGCAGAACGCAGAGGACTCGGAATGATTCCCGAAAACCAGGACGCTCACCAGCGACGTGAAGTCATGTCAAGACAGAGTCTCTTTCATCTGCGCGAGGAAGGCCCAATGCTCCGCCAATTTCAATTCGTCACCCGAGTTCTTCTAGTGATGGCGCTGGCGGCGGGACAAGCCCGGGCGATCACCACCCTGTTCTCCGACAGTTTCGATCGCACAGACAATCGCGACATCGACGCGGAGACGACCGGGATCGTGAATAACACGGGAACCGTGTTCGCTGCCAGCGACGTCTACTCACAGCCCTTTCTGGACCCCAACAACGCCGCGCCGACGTTTGGAGTTCAGGACGGCGTGGCAGCCAACGGCGGCGGCGCACAGATTCTGAGCAATCAACTGCAACTCGCCGTGGGCTCGGGAACGTCCAATGCGTTCGTCAATCACAACTTCACGAACGCGGCCATTCTCGCCGACGGCGGGTTTCGCGTCTCGGTCGACGTCGCCGGCACCTACGGCGGGACCTCCAACGGACAGGGGGGCGCCTTTGCGATTGGCATGACCCAGGCCGAGGCGCTGTCGGCCGCCGACGCCCAGGACGCCGCCACCATGAGTATGACGCATGCATTCGGCAACACGCCGACAGTGATCTCCGATTTCTGGATGGGCATTCGCGGCAACAGCACGATCGCTTGGGGCTCGGGCAACGGCACGGTCAATACGGCCGCCGTGGGCGCCAAGGGCGGTACGATCTCCGCCGTATTCGGCGCCTCGGATTTCAATGCCGGCTCCACGGTCAGCTATGAGGTGTTCTTCAACGGCGCGTCGCAGGGCGTGGGCCTGTTTCAGTGGAGCGACACTATGGCGAACTATATCGGACTGGACGCTCGCGACGGTTCGCAAGTGAGCTTTGACAACTTCCTGATCGAGACCGCCGTCCCGCCGCCCAAGCCGACGCTCACCATCAATCGCGACACCGGCAACATTACGTTGAAGAATCTCACCAACGGTCCGCTGTCGATCACCGCCTATTCGATGATCACCGCCAGTGGCGGTCTCAATCAGGCCAATTGGGCCAAGATCGAGTCGCAGGGACTCGATACGAACGACGAGTGGATCACCTTGACGGCCGTCGATAGCACCACCGATCTCGCCGAGGGAACGTTCGGCGAATACACGATCGCCGCCGCCAACGCGGGGACGACCGACGAAATTAACTTCGGCAACGCCTGGCGGCGCAGCCCGTTTGAAGACATTGCCTTCGAACTGCGCGATGCTGCCAACAACGAAGTGCCGACCTTGGTGGAATACGTCGGCAATGGCGGGGTTGCCTACGCAGTCGGCGATCTGAGCCTGAACGGCACGTTGGACGCTGCCGATTGGACGATTCTCCGCAGCAACCTTTCGTCGGACGTTTCGGCGCTGGCACAGCTTGACGGATACTTTGCCGGCGACCTGACCGGCGACGGACTGGTCGATCTGGCGGACTACCGCGAGTTCAAGGCAATCTATATTGCTGCGAACGGACCCAACAGTTTTGCCGCGCTGGCCCGCGTCCCCGAGCCGAGCGCGATCGGCCTCGCTTTGCTCGCCGGCGGATTCGTCGCCGCCGGTCGCCGCCGCCGCTGCTTCGTTACGGCCATCGCCGTCCTGGCGGCCGTCGTCGTCCTGACGCTCCCTCGGCCGGCCCAAGCGGTCGATCTGTTCGTCGACACGTTCGACCGCGCCGACAGCCGCGACATCGACGCGACGACCACCGGTATCACCAACAACACGGGCACGGCGTTCGCGGCCAGCGAAGTCTACACGACGCCCTACGTCGATCCCAACAACGTGGCTCCGACCTACGGCGTCGAAGACGCCGATGCGGGCAACGGCGGCGGCATTCAGGTTCTTTCAAACGGTCTTCAGTTGGCCGTCGGCGCCGGCACCTCCAACGCCTTCGTCAACCATAACTTCACCAACGGCGTGATCGTCACCGATGGCGGTTTCCGCGTGTCACTCGACGTCGGGGCCTACACCCAAGCTTCCACGGGGCAGGGCGGCGCATTTGCGATCGGCATGTCGTCGGCCGACGCGCTGACCGCCGGCGATGCGTTCGGGGGACACGCGGCTGGCGACGTGGGAACGTTCGGCCCCAAGATGCAGGATGCGTTTGAGAATGCCGGGGCCGCGAGCGAAGGAACAGTCATCAGCGACTTTTGGGTTGCGTTGACCGGTTCCAACACGCTCATCTGGGGCGGCTTCGGCGACGAAAACGTCCTCGGTTCGGCGAATGTCGGCGCGAAGACGGGCACGATTTCCGCAGAATTCGCCGTCACCGACTTCAACGCCGGCAGCACCGTGTCGTACCAGGTCTACTACAACGGCGCGTCGCAAGGCGCCGGCTCCTTTCAGTGGTCGCGAACGAACGAGAACTACATCGGTCTCGACGCCCGCGACTCGATGGGCGTCACGCTCGACAACTTCCGGATTGAAAGCGTCGCGGGGTTGACCTCGCCCTTGCTGAAGCTGGTCGTCGACGCCGGCACCGGCGCCGCGTCCATCGTTGCGGGCGGCTCGGCCAATGCATTGGATTCGTACGAAATCACCAGCGCTGGGGGCGGGCTCCTGGCCGGTAACTTCAACGGAATTCGCGGCGACAACGGCTTGCCTGCGGGCGACGGGTCGGGCAACGGCTGGGAAATTGCGGGGTCGAACTCGTCGATGTCGTTGATCGAGACGTATCTGCTCGGCGAATCGACGATCGCGGCCAATTCGGGGCAGCTATCCCTTGGTTCGATCTTCGACACCGGCAGTGCCCAGGACCTTGCGTTCACTTACTACGACGCCAACGGAAACCCGACCGTCGGGTTGGTTGAGTACGTCACCTCGTCGCTGCCGGACTTCAATTCCGACGGCAAGGTGAACGGCAGCGACTTTTTGACCTGGCAGCGCAACGTCGGCACGGGCACGACCTTTGCTCAGGGCGACGCCAACGGCGACAGCATGGTCAATGGCGTCGACTTGGCGCTCTGGGAATCGTCGTTTGGCGCCGGGGCCGCCGTCGCGACGGCGGGCGCCGTGCCCGAGCCGGGAGCAGTCGTGCTGTTGCTCGTCGCGTGCGAATTGCTTACCGCACGTTGCCAGCGGCGTCGGCAGGCAACCTAACGCTGCGTGAGTTTAACGTTTGACTAACAAGGACAGCGGGTGTTCCGCCGGCGCAAGCCGTTATCAGGAGGCATGGCAATGTTTCGCCGTCGTATTGTCGCACGTCACGGGCGAGGTTTTACGCTCGTGGAACTGTTGGTCGTGATCGCCATTATCGGCGTGCTGGTGGCTTTGCTGCTGCCGGCGATTCAGGCGGCTCGCGAAGCGGCCCGCCGCGCCCAGTGCAGCAATAACATGAAGCAGCATGGTTTGGGCATGCTGAACTACGAATCGGCAAGGAAGGAGTTCCCGCCGGGTTGTGAAGTTTACCAAAATCCCACAACCATGCGGCCGCAACAGAACCAAACCTCTCCGGCGTTCGTCGACATGACCCAGACCTGGTCGATTGCCATTCTGCCCTACCTCGAGCAACAACAGCTGGAGCAGTCGTTCGATACGGATCTGCCGATTAGTGATCCGGTGAACGCCTCCCTGATTACGAATGAATTGGAAGCGTTCATTTGCCCCACGGATCCGGGACCGGAGACCTACACGGGGACGCCGTTCGCCCGGTCGTCGTATGTGGGGATCAGCGGTACGGCGACGCCGGCTTCGACGACGTGGGGCCGCATTCTGGACGTCATCACCAGCGCCGGCGGAGCGCAAGCCTTGCCTAACAGCGAAGTGGGCCAGTCCCGCCGCGGCTTGCTCACCGTCGTGTACCGTCCCGCCGGCGTCAATCCGGTCAAGGGACGCCAAATCTCGGACGGAACTTCCGCCACCGTGGCCGCGGCCGAGTGGCACACCAAGCGTTCCGTCGACATGAAGAACCAAAACGGCGCGTTTGCTTCAGAGTACTATGCGGCCTGGGGCGCGCCGCGCGCTTACGCTGCTGAGGCGGCTTCCTTTGTTCGCGACGAGCACCATGCCGCCATGTTCGGCTTGGCCGATTTCTCGACCTGCACGGAACTAAACATCAATCCGCAATGGCTGTGCGAACTGGGCGTCTCGTCGCTCCACTCGGGCGGGCAGATTCAATGCGTGTACGCCGACGGTCACGTTGCCACGCTCGATCGCGATCTTGATCGACTCGTCTGGCAGGCCTTGGCGACGATCCAGGGGGGCGAGGTCGGCGCGGCGACGCCCGATGGCGCCGGAGGGCGGTAAGTCGAATGCAGAAGAACGAATCGAGCAAAATGCACAGGGTCCGCAACGCCAAGCTGCAACGATGGATCGCCGTGTGGGGGATCCTCGGTCTGTCAGTGCTCTACAGCGGCTGCAGCAAGCCGGGCGTCGACTACGCTCCGGTGAGCGGGCGCATCACGATTGACGGCGCCGCTATCGAGGGCGCACGAATCGTCCTAGTCCCCGATCAGCAAGTCGCCGAGGGCGCCCAACCCGTCGCCAGCGGCACGACAGACGCCGACGGACGGTTCGTGCTCAAGACGCTCACTCCCGAGAAGGAATTGGTCGATGGCGCTGTGGTGGGACCCAATCGCGCGACCGTTGCCACGCAGATCGTCGAACTCAACGACCGTGGAGCGGAACGGGTTATTCGCAAGGAGATGCTGGGGCCTGAGTACACCAACGGCGGCAAGCTAAGCGTTGACGTGCCGGCGGCGGGCCTCGACGCCCTGGAACTAAATCTCCAGGGCAAGTGAGTTCGCTTTCTTCTAACGCAAGGCGGCCGCACGCCGAAATGCGTCCGCACCGACTGCCAGTATCACAACCAGCGCGAGCGTCGGCGGTTCGGGGACAGTCGCCACGACTCCCACCGCGGGATGCGTACCAAATTCCCGGCTCCCAGAGCGCGAAGTCCGCCGCGTTGATGAGAGCGTCTCCGTGGCCGTCAGCGGTAGCGACGGCGCCGGCGACGCCGATCTTAGGCCAAAGAATGGCAGGTTTAGTCGCCTGCGGTGGCCTGATTTCATCCCCGCATCCGCCCATCGCTGCACTATCAAGTCGCCGGTCAATGGACTTTTTCAAATGCAACACACAACCTGCTTCCTAGTGCGCTCCTACGCATATCGATAGGGGCGACCTGCACAAGCAAGGAAATGACACATGGCTCGGCCGGCCGCTCCCGTACCGAGCGAATGCATAAACGCTTCTCCGGCGTAGCGGAAGCGGACGCAATAGCGACCGAAGGCGGGGCCGAGTTCGAGGCGCGCCATCGTCTTGGGCAGGCGAAAGAGAAAGCGAGGTGACGCTCTCATCGTTCCCTAAGGCCCGTGGAAGGCGTCAGACCAAGTCGAGAATCTGATGGGCAATACCGGAAATTAACCTGGACGCCCAAAATGGGGCGTAATTTCGCGGACGCCAAAATCACTTTTTTTCCATTTGGGCGATCACTTTTCAGCGCCCGACCTCGTTTACTTTCGACGCGGTCGTGATTTGCGGGCGCTTCCGGCTGCCGTCGCCCTCGTGAGGAGGGCGATGATGCGGCCGCTCATCAGCCGTTTTTTGTCGCCATCACCCCATGGACGGCGGCTGTCCTGGGACGCTCGTCGCTACTTATTTTCACCTTGGAGACGCTCATGATGTCTATCAGTGCAAAGGTTTTACGGACTGGAGGATCGCTTTGCTGCGCCGTCCTGATTGCGACTCTTTGCGCCGGCCATGCGCTTGGTGCGGTCATTGTCGCCGACCCGGGGTTTGACAACGCCGTCAGCGACGCCCAGGCCGGCTCCACCGGCAACGTCGATCCGGTGGGCGAGGCGACCGATACCTGGTACGCCAACAACACGGTCAATGACACCCGCGTCTGGCGCCAGGGCTTGCTCACGGGCCCCTCCGGCCTCGACGAAAACGTCGCCTACGTTCAGGTCACTACCAACGGCCTCCAAACGACGCGCGGCCTGATGCAGGTCGTCAGCGGGACGTCCGGCTCCACGGGACCGCATCATCTGGACTTCGACTTGCTGATGAACGACGGCGACTCGACCCCTCGCAATCTGATCTTCGGGGTGGAAGTGTTCGGCATTTCCGATTGGCTGGCGACCACGTCGGGCAATTACGATCTGGCCGAGCCGAACAACTTGGGGACTCTTCCCGTGACGTACGCCTCGTCGACATTGCTGCAGAGCTCGTTCGCGTTCACCAAGACGACCGACGCGGTTGTGGTCGGTTCGACGTGGCAGTCTGCGTCGGTTCCGGTCGATCTGGGAGCCGGCTATCCGTACATCGGCATCCGCTTCACGGGCGTGAAGGGCTTCGCCGACACGGCCGGCACCACGCAGATCTCCGTCGACAACGTCTCGATGACGGCGGACGTCCCCGAGCCGGCGAGTATCGCTCTGGTCGGTCTCGCGGTGGCGGGCCTCGCCGTCGCGCGCCGTCGTCGGGCCTAGCCGGAACGAATCAGCGTGAGCAAACAACCGACGCGGGTCTCCGGCGACGGGGACCCGCTTAGTTCGTTCGCTGCCTGCAATTTGGCGTGACGGCCGAACGTGCGATGATCCGCGGCCGCGTCCGCCTGTGCTCCTGACAATCGCGCGCTGCACAGCCGGTCGCCGGCTGCATCGCCACGACCGACGCACATGGCGCCCGCGTCGGTGCGACCGGCACCCCCGCGCCGGCTGGAAGATCATTTCTCTGGAGAGCTACCGTGCAATTGCAGCGTTCTTGTCGTCGCATCTTCAGCGTGGCCGCGGCCGTGCTGCTGGGTTCGATCTCCGCAACTCAGGCTCAGGTGACCGTGTTGCTGGACACGTTCGACCGTGCGAACAGCCTCGACATCGACGCCTCGTCGGCCGGCATGTCAGGCCTCGTGGCGCCCGTCGTCTACAACGAACGGAGCGATGCGGCCCTGGCCGGCAACGACGGTTTGACGAACATCGAGATGAATCGGCTGCACCTGGCTGACGGCCCCAACGCGTCGGTCATGCATCCCAACGTGAATTTCGTCAGCAGCGTCACCACCTCCCTGTCGGTGAGCGTCGATTTGATTAGCAACGACGGCGCAGCGGACGCCAGCGATCGGTGGGTCGGATTCGGCTTCGGCGCCACGCAGGCGGAAGCCGAGGGGGCCGTGTACGACAACAACGCAACCGGCGGGAGTTGGAAGGGCCATCAAAACGGCACCACCGCCGGTTCTGGCTTCGCCGACTTCTTCGTCGCCTGGGAACGCGATCTGTCCGCCACGGCCGACAACACCGGTCGGATCAGCGTGTACCGCAACGGCATTCGCGACACGATCTTTGACAACGGCGGGTCGTTCTACACGATCGGCGACACGCTGAAAGTCGATCTGTCGTTCACCGATTTCAACGCCGGCACGACCGTGACTGCGAACGTCTCCTACGGAGGCAACCTGCTCGGCACGGAGATGTTCGCGTGGGACAACTCCGACGCCAACTACATCGGCATATCCGCCCGCCAGGATCTGGCCGGCTGGACGGTCGACAACCTGCGGATCGAAGCCGACGCCTTCGTCATCGAAGAGCCGGCCGTTCCAACGCTGACGGTGCACCGCGGCACGGGCAACATCACGTTCGAGAACACGACAGGCTCTCCGATCACCCTGCTGGGGTACACGATCCAGACGGCCGCCGGCGCCCTGGACACCAGCGCATGGAACCGGATTGACAACCTCGACGCGAACGACGCGTGGGAACAACTCACCGCCGACGGGAATCCCAAACACGACTTGTCCGAAGCCACCCTGGGGACCGGCTACACCGTGGAGGCCCGCGGCAACGCCGGCAGTTCCATCGATTTTGGCAACGTGTGGATCAACAGTCCCGCGTAGGACCTCACCGTCGAGTTTCGCG
>JAGQOU010000206.1 GCA_020427145.1 Planctomycetales bacterium
TCATGCGGAGTCGCCCGGTCGGCAGGATCCACGTCGCCGGCCACGCCCGGCACGAACGACATCTTGCGCACCGCGGCAATCTCCCGCTGCACGTTGGCCACCGCGGCCGCGAGTTCGGATTCACCCCGTACCACTTGCGCCCGTCCGCCGACGCCTTCGAGCACCGTAGCGAACTGGGCAAGCAAGTCGTCAAACACAATCCATTCGCCGGCGATCTCCGGCAACGGCGCCAGTGGCGGCGCGTTGTGACGGAGGTCTGTAAGAATCTGTTCGCGCGAGGAATTCATCGCCCCTCCTCGTGCTTGTCGTACCATTTCCGGAAGCTCGTCTTGGGCGGCTCGGGAAGTTCGCGCTGGCGGCCCCATGGATTCAGTCGCGAGTAGACGAGCCACCGCGGCGTGATCCGCAGCCCGAGGCGCGCCATCCCGCCGGCCCACGAATACAGCCGCCGGCTGCTGAGCACCGCGCCGGTGAGTTTCATCAACCACCGCTTCGGCCGGCTGAGCAACCCGCGGGCGACGATCTCGCGTCGCCAGGTGAGCAACTGATTGTGTAGATCGATTTTCACCGGGCACACGTCGCTGCACGAGCCGCACAGGCTGCAAGCGTATGGCAGGCTGCTGTGCTCGGCCGGGTCGCGGGCCGGGTTGATGATCGAACCAATCGGCCCCGGCACGGTGACGTGGTAGCTGTGCCCGCCGCTGCGGCGATACACGGGGCACGTGTTGAGACACGCCCCACAGCGAATACAGTTGAGCGAGCGGCGAAATTCCTCGCTTCCCAGCAGCTTGCTGCGCTCGTTGTCCACCAGCACGATGTGCAATTCGCCCCCCGGACGCGGCCCGTGGAAGTGCGACGAGTAGGTAGTGATAGGCTGGCCCGTCGCCGAGCGGGCAAGCAACCTGAGGAAGACGCCCAAGTCGGCCGCGCGGGGGATGAGCTTTTCAATGCCCATCGCGGCGATGTGCAATCGCGGCAGCGACACGCCCAAGTCGGCGTTGCCTTCGTTCGTGCAGACGACGAAGCCTCCGGTTTCGGCCACCCCGAAGTTGACGCCTGTGATCCCCGCGTCGGCGGCGAGGAATTTTTCGCGCAACCGCTGCCGGGCCGACTCGGTGAGGTATTTGGGGTCGGTGGCCCCTTCGTCGGTGCCCAGCTTGCGGTGAAACAGCTCGCCGACTTCCTCCTTCTTGATGTGGATCGCCGGCAGCACGATGTGGCTGGGCGTCTCGTCGCGCAACTGCACGATCCACTCGCCCAGGTCGGTGTCGGTGACTTCGATGCCGTGCCGCTCGAGATAAGGGTTGAGGTGGCACTCCTCGGTGAGCATCGACTTGCTCTTGGCCACCCGGCGAACGTCGTGCTCGGCGAGGATGCCCTGGATGATGGCGTTGTGCTCGGCGGCGTCGCGAGCCCAGTGGACGACCGCTCCCAGCCGCGTGGCATTCTGCTCGAACTGCTCCAAGAGCGCGGGCAGGTTGCTCATCGTGTGCAGTTTGATCTGCGAGGCCAGCTCGCGCAAATGTTCCCATTCCGGCAGCGAATGGGCCTGCTTGTCGCGCTTGCTGCGCACGAACCACAGCGCCTGGTCGTGCCAGGTGGCGCGCTCGCCATTGGCGACGAATTCAGCAGCAGAGGCGGCGTGCGCGGTACTCATATTCAGAACGAGTGCTTGATCAACACAGAGTCAAGGAATGTGGGATGTGAGATTGGAGACGTGTTTCACTCGCCCAGCTCGGAGCATGCTGTTCATCGACAGTCGCAAATCGCACATCAAACATCCAAAGGTATTTCCAACGCTTCGCAAAACACTTCCGCGACGTGCATGACGCGGAGCGGTTTCTGTTCGCGACGAATGAGCCCGCCGAGGTGCATCAGGCACGACATGTCGGCCGATGCGAGCACCTCGGCACCGTGCCGCTCATGGTCGGCAACGCGGTCGCGGCCCATCATGCAGGAGACGGCTTCCTCGAAGACCGCGAACGTGCCGCCGAAGCCGCAGCACTCGTCGGTGCGATCGAGCCCTGTGAGTTCCAAGCCCTCGATCCCCGTCAACAACGAGCGGATCTTACTGAACGCGGGCAGCATCCGCTCGCTGCCGCGGGCCAACTCCAGCTCGCGCGTGCCGTGGCATCCCTCGTGCAATCCGACCTTGCCGACGAACCGCCCGCCAATGGACTCGACTCCGGCCACGTCGACCAGGAACTCGCACAGTTCGAATGTCTTTTCCTGCACCGAGTGCAGGGCGTCTTCGTCTTTGACGAGCCCATGGTAATGCTTGCGGACCATCGCGACGCAGCTGCCCGAGGGGCCGACGACGTAGTCGCAGTCGCCGAAGGCCGCCATGAACCGCTCGGCCACGGGGGCCGCGTCGTCGACGCACCCGGCGTTGGCCATGGGCTGGCCGCAGCAGGTCTGCTCGCGCGGGAAGACGAGGTTGACCGCCTCGCCCTCGCTCCGCGTCACGCGATCGGAAAAACGCTCAAGCAATCGCAACGTCGCCACGCCGACGCGGGGGTAGAACTGATCAATGTAGCAGGGGATGAACAGTCCGATGCGCATGCGGAAATGAAGCCGGAACGATTGGATTCAAGGTCGGAAATCAGGCGGATCGCCGCGCGGTCCCGGGCGCGGCCGTCTGGCTCGAGTGGGTCTTGGGTTTCAGCGTTTAACGCTGCGATAGCACGTCGCGTTCGTAACGGTGGACTTCGTCGAGCCACGCCAGCCCCGCGGGCGTTTCGCTGCGCAGACAGTGGTAATCCCACACCGCGCCCACAGGCAACGCCTTGCATTGCTCCAGCAACGCGAGCCGGGCCGTGTAGTCGCCGTTGTTTTCCAGCTCCCGCAACCGGTCGATTGGCTCCAGCAGCGCCGCGAGAACCGATCGCAGCGTGTTGCGCGTGCCGATGACCCACGCCGCGATGCGGTTGATACTGGCGTCAAAGAAGTCGAGCCCGATGTGCGTGCGCCCGAGGAATCCGCCGCGAACGATTTCCTGGCCGATCAGTTGCAAGTCGTCGGTGTAGGTGACCACGTGGTCGCTATCCCAGCGGACGCCGCGGCTCACGTGCAGCAGCAGTTCGGGAACCCACAGCATCACGGCGCTGATTTTCTCGGCGATGGACTCGGTGGGGTGGAAGTGCCCCGCATCGAGGCAGAGCACCTTCTGCCGCGAGGCGGCGTATCCCAGGTAGAACTCGTGCGAGCCCACGACGTAGCTCTCCGACCCGATGCCGAACAGCTTGCTCTCGACCGCGTCGAGGTTGTGTTCAGGAGGCAGCGGTTTGGCGAACACCGCGTCGAGTGCGTCAGCCAGTCGTTGCCGCGGGGCGAGCCGATCGACCGGTTGGTCCTTGTAACCGTCGGGGATCCACACGTTGGTAACGCACGGCGAACCGAGAGCGGCCCCCATCGCGGCGCCGATCTCGCGACTAGCCTGGCAGTGCTCGATCCAAAACTGGCGAACCTTCTCGTCGCGATGCGACAGCGTGAACCCGTCGTCGGCCAGCGGATGGGCGAAGCAGGTGGGATTGAAGTCCATTCCCAACCCCGCGTCCTTCGCCCAGTCGATCCAGCGCGCGAAGTGCTCCACGGCAAGCTCGTTGCGATCGACGCGCTGCGCGCCGGTCTCGGCGTAGAAGGCATGGAGATTCAACCGATGCGATCCGGGAATCAGCCGCAGGGCTTCGTCGATGTCGGCCCGCAGCTCGTCGGGGGTGCGGGCTTTGCCAGGAAAGTTGCCAGTGACGGCCAGCCCGCTGCCGAGTTCGCCATCGGGGTTCTCAAATCCGCCGACATCGTCCCCCTGCCAGCAGTGCAGAGAAATTGCGACGCCTCGCAGCGTTTCGAGTGCGGCGTCCACGTCAACGCCGTACGCGGCGTATAGCTCACGGGCCAGCTCAAAGGTCGCCTCAACGGCGGCGTCGCTTGTCGCGGCGGCGGGGTGCGGTGCGGTCGCGCTCATGACGGTCTCGCTGCTCGAAATCGGTGAAGAGAAAGTTTCCAGGCGCGCCGCCCGGGCCAATCAGTCGCCGCGTCGAGAGTCTCGCCGACGCTCGCCAAAAAACGCCGCGGCAAGGCATCATCTTAACTGCCGCGGCGCCCGACACAATTGTGCGAGCCGCTCGCGGACCGCAATCGCTCGGCTTTGCTCCCTCTGCGCACGATTGCGCACGGCAGGCCGCGCCACGCGCACTGCGACGCTAGGAATTCTTCGGCTTGATCTTCTTTGGCTTGCACAGCTTGGCCTTCTTGTCGGCCGTGGCAGGGCATTTGGCGCATTGGTATTTCCCGGGTCGGTCCCATTTCTGCGGCTTGTCTTCCAGACAACTCATGGGATTCGCTCTTGGGAAGGGACGGCTGGCGGCAAGTCTGTGAGCCGGACAACGCCGCGGACGGTCAAAATCAGGCGATCTGGCGGGCGGTCGCCCCGGGGGAGGGCACGCTCGCCGCGACTTTGTTATTGTGGTGGTTCACAGTTCCGCAGGCAAATCACGCAGTTCCAGGGCCCATGTCGATGCACCGCACCGTTGCCGCCGCCAGTTTTTTGATGCTCGCCGCAATTCTACCGTTGGACGCCGCCCGCACCTACGCGCAGGAGGCGGCGATTCATGCCGACGAGGGCCGTCCGCATGTGCGCTGGGAGGATGCCGGCCAAGTCGTTGGCCAAACGGCGTTTGTGTACGGCAAGGTGATCAACACCCACGAACTCGCGAAGCTGAGCTTCATCAATTTCGATTCCAACCGCCCGGCGGACTTTGCCGGCGTGGTGTTTGAGGCGAACCGCGCCAAGTTTCCCGCTTCGCTCGACGAGGCCTATCTGGGCAAAGTGGTGCGGATGCGAGGCGTCGTCTCCACGTTTAAGGGCAAGCCGCAGATGGTGCTCGCCGACCCCGATCAAATCGAGGTGATCGACGCGATGCCGGAGTTGGAGCCGCTCACGCCGCGAACTCAAGGGGCGCAGCGGGCCAAGGATGGCGAGTTGGTCATTGCCGCGTTCAACGTGCTGAACATGTTTGACAACGTCGACGACCCGTACCACAACGACGAGGGCACGCCCGCCAAGCCGCGCAAGCAACTCACCGCCCTCGCGCAGGCGATTAAAACTGTCGACGCCGACGTGTTGGCCATGGAAGAAGTCGAGAATCGCGGGTACCTCCAGCGATTTGTCGAAGTGTTTCTGCCCGACATGGGTTACGAAGAAGTCGTGCTGTACGAAGGGAACGATGGCCGCGGCATCGACGTCTGTCTGCTCTCGCGGGTTCCCGTCGGCCCGGTCACTTCTTACCGGCACGTCACGTTTGAGGGGCCGCAGGGCGAGCCGCGGCGTTTCAACCGCGACATTCTGGCGGTCACGCTATTGCCCGAGGGCGGCAAGCCCATTGAGGCCTGGGTGGTGCATCTCAAGAGCAACAGCGGCGGACGCGAGGCGGCCGAGCCGATTCGCCTGGCCGAAGCGAAGCAATTGCGAAAGATGCTCGACGAGGAACTCGCCGCAGAGCCCGACGACGAAATCGTGGTGCTGGGGGACTTCAACGACGTGTGGGGCAGCCCGACGCTCAACACGATTGTTGGCAGCGGTGAAACGGCCCTCTGGTCGGCAGCCACGGAGTTGGGCCCGAACTTGCCTGATACCTACAATCAGGGCGAGTTTCATTCCATGATCGACTTCTTGCTCTGTTCGCCGGCGCTGGCCAAACGTCACGTCTCCGGTTCGACGCACATTCTGCCCGGTTCGCCGGAAGAGACGGGGTCGGATCACAATCCGGTGTGGGCGACTTTTCGCGTGAAATAGGCGGACCGAAACCCGCCAGTACAAACGGGGGCGGCAGACCACAATGCGCTATCGAATAATTTGCTGCATGGCGTGCCTTGCGGTGCTCCTCTCGCAGCGCGCAGTCTCTGCGGAGAACGCGTTGCCGCCGGCGCCCAATCTGGTCGTCATCTTCATCGACGACATGGGGTACGCCGACGTCGGCCCGTTCGGCTGCGAGACGTATCCGACGCCAAATCTCGATCGACTGGCTGCCGAGGGACGCTGCTTCACCGATTTTCACGCGGCGACGGCCGTCTGCTCGGCGTCGCGCGCGGCGCTGCTCACCGGCTGCTATCCCGAACGGGTAGGCATCCTCGGAGCACTGGGGCCGCGGGCGCGGATTGGCATCAATCCCGACGAGTACACGCTGGCCGAGTTGTGTCGCGATCACGGTTACGCCACGGCCATCTTCGGCAAATGGCACCTGGGCGATCGCGAGCCGTTCTTGCCGCTGCAGCATGGGTTCGACGAGTACTTCGGATTGCCCTACTCGAATGACATGTGGCCGATGCACCCCGACTTGGCTGGCAAATCGGCGGCGGAGCGTAAGAAAGGCTACCCCGATCTGCCGCTTTACGAAGGCAACGAGGTGGCTGACGCGGAGGTGACCTCCGAGGATCAGAATCAACTGACGACGCAGTACACCGAGCGGGCGGTCGATTTCATTCGCCGCCAGGGCGACAAGCCCTTTTTCTTGTACGTGCCGCATAGCATGGTGCATGTGCCGCTGCATGTGTCCGACAAGTTTCGCGGCCAGAGCGGCGCCGGATTGTTTGGCGACGTGGTGATGGAGGTCGACTGGTCGGTGGGGCAGATACTCGCGGCGCTCGAGGAAACAGGCGTCGCGGAGAACACCTGGGTCGTGTTCACCTCCGACAACGGCCCCTGGCTCAGCTACGGCGACCATGCCGGGTCGGCAGGTGATTTGCGCGAGGGCAAGGGCACGATGTTTGAAGGGGGCTATCGCGAACCGTGTATCATGCGGTGGCCGGGCGTGATCCCCGCGGGCTCCGAGTGCGACGAACTGTGTACGACGATGGATATTCTGCCGACGATGGCGCGGCTCTTGGGCGCCGAGTTGCCGGCCGATCGCACGATTGACGGGCACGAGATCCTGCCGCTGATGACCGGCGCCGCGGACGCCAAGAGTCCTTACGAAGCCTTTTGGTGTTACTACGGGGGCGAATTGCAGGCGGTACGGGATCCGCGGTGGAAATTGCACATGCCCCATGCCTACCGCACGCTAGCCGGCAAACCCGGCGGGACCGGCGGCCTGCCGGCAGATTACCAGCAGGCGAAGATCGGATTGGTACTATTCGACCTGCGCGCTGATCGCGGCGAGACCGCCGACGTCGCCGACCAGCATCCGGAGATTGTGGAACGCCTGCTGGCGGAGGCCGAGCAGGCTCGGGCCGAACTTGGCGATAAGCTCACTGCAGCGGCGGGCTCCGGCGTTCGTCCGCCGGGACGCGTTGCGGCGGCGAACTCGAAGTAGCTTTCGAATCCTCCTCGAGAACTTTTCACTTATGAACATTCGACTTCCCCTGCTCGCACTTGTCGTCTTACTGCTGACGCCCGTTTCCCAGGTCGCGGCGCGGAAGAACATTCTCTTCATTTTCGCCGACGACCACGCCTACCAGGCCGTCAGCGCCTACGGGTCGGTTCTCAACGAAACGCCCAACATCGATCGCATCGCTCGCAGCGGCGTGCGTTTCGACCGCTGCTACGTGACCAACAGCATTTGCGGTCCCAGCCGGGCGTGCATCCTCACCGGCAAATACAGCCACAAGAATGGCTTCTACACGAACGGCGATAAGTTTGACGGAGCGCAGCAAACGTTTCCCAAGCTGCTGCAGAATGCAGGATATCAAACGGCCATCATCGGCAAATGGCACCTCGTGACCGACCCGACCGGATTCGACGTCTGGAAAGTCCTGCCCGGGCAAGGCCGGTACTACAAGCCCGTCTTCCTCACGCCCGCGGGGCGCGTTGTGCAAGAGGGCTATACCACGGACGTCATCACCGACGAGGCGCTCGCGTGGCTGCGCAACGAGCGCGACGCGGACAAGCCGTTTATGTTGATGGTGCAGCACAAGGCGCCGCATCGCGAGTGGCAGCCAGGTCCCGAGCATGTCGCCGATTTTTCCGACAAGACATTCCCCGAGCCGCCGACGCTTTTCGACGATTACTCGACCCGATGCCCCGCCGCGGCGTTCGCGACGATGCGCATCGGCCGCGATATGCGGCCCGAGGAGGATCTGAAGGTCTTCGACGAGACGTCCGAGTACGGCCGCAAGCAACTCGCGCTCATGCCGCCCGAGGCGCGTGCGAAGTGGCTCGCCGCGTATGGCCCGGAAAACGCGGCCTACCTTGCCGACACGCCCGCCGGCGACGATCGCACGCGGTGGAACTACCAACGCTACATCAAGGATTACCTGCGCTGCGTGCAATCGGTCGACGACGGCGTGGGCCGGTTGCTCGACTATCTCGACGAAGCGGGGCTGGCTGATGATACGTTGGTGGTTTATTCCAGCGACCAAGGCTTTTACCTCGGCGAGCACGGCTGGTTCGACAAGCGGTGGATGTACGAGCAATCGTTGCGGACGCCGCTGTTGGTGCGCGGGCCCGGCGTGCGAACCGGTGCGGTGGAGAACGCCATCGTCTCAAACCTCGACTTCGCCGAAACGTTTTTGGACGTCGCCGGGGTCGAGGCGCCCGAGGGCATGCAAGGCCGCAGTCTCCTGCCGATCCTGGCTGGCGAAACGCCCGCCGACTGGCGCGATACTTTCTACTACCACTACTACGAAGGCCCCCCGGCGTGGCATGATGTGGCCGAACATTGCGGGGTGACCGACGGCCACTACAAATTGATCCATTTCTACACGCTTGACGCTTGGGAATTGTACGACCTGCAGGCCGATCCGCATGAAGTCAACAACGTGTACGGCCAAGCCGAGTACGCCGAGCATCAGACGCGACTGCTCGCCGAGATGACGCGGTTGCGCAAGGAATTGGGCGTCACGAGCGACAAACGGACCAACTGACCGGCGATCGCCGCGCCCCAGCGAAGAGAGGACCAACATCGCGATGGCGCACAAACGCCGTAACAATCACCGAGCGCGGGCGGCCCGCGGCCGTAAGCCGCGGCGGCAATTCGATCATTCGATC
This sequence comes from Planctomycetales bacterium, assembly GCA_020427145.1. Classification (GTDB taxonomy): domain Bacteria; phylum Planctomycetota; class Planctomycetia; order Pirellulales; family Lacipirellulaceae. The sequence goes on from JAGQOU010000206.1 coordinate 8,984, forward strand.
CACCCGCATACGCGGCCTGGCACGCTCATTATCCCCGGCGGCGCCAAGGCTTCCAAGCTGCGCGTCACGGCCTACGGCCCGCAACAAATCGTCGACCGTCGCGACGCGTCGTTGGCCGACGTGACGGAATTGCTTGGCAAGCATCCGGTCACGTGGATCGACGCGACCGGCCTGGGCGATATCGAATTGATCGCCGCCTTGGGCAAGCAGCTGGGTTTGCATCCGCTATCGCTGGAAGACCTGGTGAACATTCCGCAGCGGTCGAAGGTGGATGTCTACCCCGATCATCTGTACGTGGTCACTCAAATCCCCTCGTACCTGGAGCGTCTGTCCGCCGAGCAACTCAGCATCTTCATCGGCAAGGGGTTCGTCCTGAGCTGGCGCGAGGGGGGCGGCAACTGCTTTGAGGGCGTCCGCAAGCGAATCGAGGTGGCCGGGGGCGTCACACGGTCGGCGGGCGTCGACTATCTGCTGTACGTGCTGCTCGACGCCGCGATTGATTGTTATTATCCCGTCATGGAACGTTTCGGCGACGAACTCGACGACTTTGACGAGCGGGTCGACGTCGGCCCCGACCCGGAATTGCTGAATCGCATCCACCACGTCCGCCGCGACGTGCGTCGCCTGCGTCGCATCGTCTGGCCGCTTCGCGAGGCGGTCGACTCGTTGATGCGCCAACAGGAGTGGTTGTCCACGCCGGAGACGATCATCCACTTGCGCGACTGCCACGATCACACCGTGCAGATCATCGACACGCTGGAGAGCGTCCGCGACGCCTGCGCCGACCTGCGCGACTACTACGCGACGTCGATCAGCAATCGCACGAACGACATCATGAAGGTGCTCACCGTAATCGCCACCGTGTTTATGCCTTTGAGCTTCATCGCGGGCCTGTACGGCATGAACTTCAATACGCACGTTTCGCCGTGGAATATGCCCGAGCTGGGATGGCGATTCGGCTATCCGTGGGCGCTGGGGCTGATGGGCGGCGTCACCGTCGGGCAATTGATCTTCTTCTGGCGCAAGGGCTGGCTCGGCGGCAGCTGGCTCCGACCGGGAGACGACGAAGACGATTAGGGCCCGCGTCGCATCGACGCCCCGCCCGGCGACAAACGGCATTCCCCACAGCGCAAGATTTGCTCGGCCCGAGCAGCCGTGCCAACCAAGCCATGAAAACTCTGATCAAAAACGCCACGGTCGTCCTGCCCGACGAAGTGTTGCGCACCTCGGTGCTTGTCGAGGGAACTAAGATCGCGGCGGTGGATCCGGCGATTCATGTCGCCGCCGACGAGACGGTTGACGCCGCCGGCTTGCACCTGATTCCCGGCGTGATTGACGACCAGGTTCACTTCCGCGAACCGGGGCTCACGCACAAAGAAGACCTGCGGACCGCCAGTCGTGCGTGCGCCAAAGGCGGCGTGACGACGTTTCTGGAAATGCCCAACACGGTCCCCAACGCCACGACGCAGGAACGGATCAACGAGAAACTCGCGCTGGCCGCGGAGAAATCGGTGGTCAACTACGGGTTCTACATCGGCGCCACGCCGCAAAACTTGGCCGACTTGAAATCCGCCGCCCGTACGCCGGGCATCAAAATCTTTATTGGCTCCAGCACCGGCGACTTGCTGGTCGACGACCAGGACGTCCTGGAGGCGATCTTCGCCGAAACGACGCTGCCGATTTGCGCCCACTGCGAAGACGAGACCACCGTGCGGGCCAACGCCGAGCGCTATCGCGACTCGACCGACGTGGCCGATCATTCGCGGGTGCGCGACGTCGCCGCGGCCGTCACGGCCACGCGTCGGGCGCTTGACCTAGCGCGGCGGCACAAACACCGGTTCCACGTGCTGCACGTTTCAACGGGCGACGAGACGGACCTGCTGGCCGATCACGGCGGCGTCATTACCGCCGAGGCGTGTCTGCACCACCTGCTGCTGTCGGTCGATGACTACCCGCGGCTGGGAACTCTGGCTCAGATGAACCCGTCGCTCAAGACGACCGCCGACGCCCAGCGGATTTGGGAGGCGTTGGCCGACGGACGAATCCAGGTGATCGCCACCGACCACGCGCCGCACACGCTTGAGGAAAAGGCCGTTCCCTATCCGCGGTCGCCCTCGGGCATGCCCAACGTGGAAAACAGCCTCGCGCTGATGCTTGACCAGGTGCACCGCGGTCGCTGTACGTTGTCGCAAGTGGTCCACTGGATGTGCGACGCCCCGGCGCGCGTGTGGGATCTGGTCGGAAAGGGTCGAATCGCCCCGGGCTACGACGCCGATCTGGTGCTTCTCGACCTGCAGAAGTCGGCCGTAGTCCGCAATCAGGACCAGCTCACCAAATGCGGTTGGAGCGCGTGGGACGGGGTCGAGCTCACCGGTTGGCCAGTGTCCACCTGGGTTGCCGGACAGGTCGCCTATCGGGATGGCGTCGTTTGCGACAATTGCCACGGCCAGGAGGCCGTTTACGACCACGCCCGCGGCGGATATTGGGCGACCCCCTAGGCGGTCAGTTGGCCAGGGCGGCCCCGGTGGCTAGAATAATGAATTCGCGGCGCCGGCCCAGCCAGCCGCCAAGGCGGCGCGACCCTGGCTGACGGACCGACTTCTCGCCCTCCACGAAGCCCCCGACGGCCCACACCGCATGACCGAACGGCTCTGGTACATCAAGAGCTGCGAGCTGTTTCGGCGGCTAACGACCCACCAGCTCGAAACGCTGGAAGCGCGGTCGCGCACCCGCACGTTTGCCCGGGGCGCCCCCATCTACATGCCCAGCGATCAGGCCGACGGCGTGCTGCTGTTGGCCGAGGGCCGCGCCAAGATCGGCAGCTATTCGGCCGACGGAAAGCAGACGATTCTGGCGTTCGTCGACCCCGGCGAGGTGTTTGGCGAGTTGGCGCTGGTCAGCGGCGACCAGCGCGAAGAGTTTGCCGAGGCGATCGAAAAATCGATGGTTGTGGCCATCCCCCGCGATCTGATGGTGCAGCTCGTTGAAGAAAGCCCGCAGCTCACGCTGGGCGTGGCCAAGCTCTTTGGGCTCAGGCGGATACGAATCGAGCGGCGGCTGAAATACCTGCTGTTTCGCTCAAACCGCGAGCGGCTGGTTCACCTGCTCCTGGAGCTGGCCGAGCGGTATGGCCGCCACGCCGACGTGGGCGTCGAGCTGAAAATTAAGCTCTCGCACCAGGACCTGGCGAGCGTCATTGGCAGCACACGGGAAACCGTAACCGTGCTGCTGGGCGAGCTGCAGAGCGAGGGGCTGCTGCAGCTGGGGCGCCGACGGATCGCCATTGTCGACTTGGCGAAGCTGGCTCAGGACGTCGAAGCTCCGGTGCCGGAACTGTCGAAATTTTGATAGCTTGGCGCCGACTGGCTCGACATCGCCGCTGCGGCACTGTCGAGAGACGGTATTGAGATTCACAGATTTTTTTGCACCACTTGCCGACAATCAAGTCAGACAACCAGCAATTCCGCGCTGCGTCCCTGAGACGAACTCGAGATTCCATGTCCGCCGATCCACGTGAACCTGACGCCTGGGAAGCCTGCCCCGCGGGATCGCTGCGGCAGATCGCCGCGCGGCAGACCGCGACCGCGCAGAGCGCGGCGTGGCGGCGTTCGACCCTGGGAGCCTTGGCTTCGGTGCTTGTGGCCGTGGGCGTCGTGGTCACCGCCGGACTCGCCTCGGGCAAAGCGCCGGCGCAGATCAAGTGCAAAGATTGTCACGAGCGGTTTACCGAATTCCGCGATCACGTTACCGGCAATCACGAGATGGCCGACCCGCGGATCGTCGAAGGCATGAAGCGGCACCTCAAGAAGTGCGGCGGCTGCCGGAAGAGATTCCAGAAGCAGTTTCCGGGGTGTCCGCTGGGGAAGAAATCTTCCTGTCGCCCCCGATCCTCGTGCGGGGAAAAGAAGGAACTCTCGGTACAGCGAGACTGCCCGTCGCACGATAAGTGCGGAGCGTGAGGATCCAAGCCTCGTTTGGCGCGGGCCTTTTTTTGAGCTAACGCGCCGTCCCCAGCACGGCGCCAATTCGCTCCAGCAGCGGCGTGCAGTCGCTCAAGTCGTCCAGCAGCACGTCGGGCGCTTCGGCACTGAGTGTTTCGGCCGACGTCTGGCCCGTGGGCACGGCGACGGTGTAGGCGCCGATCGATTTGCCGCAGCGAACGTCATGCACGGTGTCGCCAATGACCATCGCCTCGCGCAACGGACCGCTGCGGCCGTTGCATGCGGCGGCGTGATCGTTGGCCGCGGCCAGCGCCGTCGCGGCGATCTCATTGCGGTCGGTCGCCAGATCGCCAAATCCGCCAAAGGGAAAATGGTCCCACAGTTCGTAGTGCGTCAGCTTCGCCTCGGCGCCACGCCGCAGATTGCCGGTCAGCAATCCTATCGCCACGTCGGACCGCTGTTGCAGGGCGGCGATGAAGGCGGGGATCCCCGGCAGCACCGTTCCCGGCAACTCGGCCAGCGCGGCCGGCAGGTTTCCCAGATACGCTTCCTGGAAACGCTGCCAGTTCTCGTCTGTTTGGGGAACGTCGTGAGCCCGCATCAGGTCGAGCGCGATGGCCCGATCGCTGCGCCCGGCGAAGGAGACCTCGCCCGAGAGTTTCGCCACGCCAAACTGGTCGGCAAAGGCCCGCGCGAAGCCCAATTGCCCCGCGCCGCCGGTTTGAATGAGGGTCCCGTCGATGTCGAATAGAACTGCATACATGCCCTTCTTGTAGGGCGCCGAGGTGGGTCGCACAACCCGCGCGAGCAGTTCGCCGGCAGCGCCATCCGAGGACGCTATTGCAGGGCGTGCAAGCCGAGCGCCGCGCGGCGTTGGTTAAGCAGCAGAAACGCCGCGGGCTCGCATTTGACGAGTTTCGTCAGCTGCGAAGTCGACACGCCGAGCGCCGCAGCCGCCTCGGCAGCGTTCCACTGGAAAGTTGCCAGGGCGTCGAGCGCTTCGGCAAGCACCGACGGAAAGTCGTCGTGCTGCGTATTCACCCGGATCCGTTCACCCTGGCGCCGTTGTCGCCAAAGGGGCGAAGGCGCGCACCACTCGGTACGCACGGCAAGGGCCAATTTCACCCGGAGGCGGAACACCGCGACGGTTTGATTTTCCGCCTGGCTGCGGCGTTCGGTCGCCTCGCCGGCGACGCCCGTGAGACGGTGCGTTACGACGACGGCCGTTTGGACCTTGTTGCGATGCTGCCCGCCGGGGCCGCTCGCACGGGTGCGGCGAACCTCGCACTGGGCGAGCAGATCGTCAGTGGAGAGTGCCGCGGGGTGTGACATCGCGGAGGCGGGTGCGCTGGTTCGATGGGGATGCGAGGTGGCTGCGGTCGATCGCAGCGAACCCACGATGCACGACGCCGGACTCTGCAATATTGGGGTCCCGCGGTGGTCATCGGCGGCGAATCGCCGGACTACGGCGCCGTCGCGGCGAAAGAGGCGGCGGCCGCAATCATAGCAAAGCTTGTTCGCCGACCGGCAGCGGCCGAGCTTGGCCGAACCGATCGCAGAGCTTCTCGATGATCTTCCAGCGGTCCTCGTGCCCCGCGCCGTGGGCGATTCGCTCTTCGACGAACTTCAGCCGCGGCACGAGCCCCTCGCGATGCGCCAATTGAATGGCGAGCCCGGGCCGGGCGTTGGCCTCCAAAACGACCGGTCCGGCCGCCACATCGATCACAAAATCGATGCCGACGTAGCCCATTTCCAGCGCATCGGCCAGTCGCATCGCTGCGGTCAGCAGCCGCCGCCACTCGGGAATCTCAATCCCGATGATCGGTACGCCGGTGTCGGGGTGCTTTTCGACAGTCCGGTCGCGGCAGACGCCGCCAAAGGTGCGCCCCGAGACCAAGTCGACCGCGGCGGCGACGGCGCCCTGGTGCAGGTTGGCTTTGCCGCCGGACGCCTCGGTGGGCAGTCGGGTCATGGCCATCACCGGCACGCCGCGATACGCGATCACGCGCACGTCGGGCGTACCGCCGACGACAATGTCCGACAGAGCGGGATGGTTGACGATTCGCTGCTCGACAATCACTTCGTCGGCCTGTCCCCCCAGCGAGTACAAGCCCGAGAGCGTGGTCGCGAGATGATATCGCAGGTCGCCGCCCGAGATCACGCGACCGCCGGGAGTGATGAAGAAATTGCCTTCGCGGGAACTGATCACCACGATTCCGCGCCCGCCGGCGCCGCTGGCCGGCTTGCAGACGAAGTCCGACCGATCGCCCAACGTCTGCATGAATCGGGTCACGTCGGACTGCTTATCCAGCACGAAGTACGTGTCGGGCACAGGGATGCCGTGGGCCTGGCAAATCCCCTTGGTCACCAGCTTGTTGTCGACGCGCGGATAGAGCAGCCGGGGATTCAGCGCGCCGATGTAATCGACGTTGCGCTGGTTGATTCCCAGAATCCCGCGGCGGCGCAGTTCGTCGGGCCAGACAAACCACCGGTTCGTTCGGTCGCTCACGATCAGGCCTCCTGCCCCTTCACAAAGTCGCGGAAACGAATGAGTTCGCTCAGCCGGTAGCCGGTGTAGCGGCCGATAACCATAAACACGGCGATCGTAATGAAGTGGGCCTCGGGGTAGGCCAAGATCCAATTCCCGACGGCGCGCCAGGAAAGCACCGCGTAGCACATGGCGGCCACGATGAGCGTGCCAAACGACAGCTTCATGGCAAACGCGTGGCCGTCCTCTTCGCTGGTGACGTAGTAACGCTCGGTGAGCGTCGTGAGGATCACCATGGGCAGCAGCACGGCCTGCGGGCTGGGGGTCAACCCCGAATAGTCCAGGACCGACACGACGAACATGATGCACAGGATGATGATCGTTAGCACGATTGACAACCGGGGCACCATCAATAGCCGCAGCCGTTCCAAAAACCGTCGGCTGGCGAAACCGGCGGTCAACACCACCCCCAGGATGGCGATGCCGGTGCTCCAGTTGGCGTAAATAAAGCTCATGGCCAGCAGCGCCGGAGCGAACGTGCCGAACGTTTTCAGCCCCACGATATTGCGGAAGATGGCGGTGATGACCGCCCCGAACGGCAGCAGCAGGATCAGCGACATCGCCTGATGCATCTCCAACGGCAGCCGCGTCAAATCGAGGATCTGCCGCGGGTGTCGCACCTCGCGCGTCAGCAGCGACTCAGGGGCCGCCATGCGTTCAATTGTGTATTGCGCCATGACGCCCTGCATGGCGGAACTCGGCGGCACCACCCACACCTCGCCTTCCTCGCGGCCGTGCCGCACCGGAAAGAACGTACTGGGCATTCGCCGCGAGTAGCCGTATTCGGGATCAAACGGAATCCAGCGATTGCCAGAGTACACTTCGGACCAGACATGCGGCGAGGCGCTGCGGTCCTGCTGCAGGTTAAAGCCGACCACGAGCCGCGCGGGCATGCCGGCGGCGCGGCACAACGACACGAACGTTCGCGCCCGACCCAACGGCGTCGCCTTTTTATCAGCCAGCACGTTGGGAACCTGGTCGGCCAGCGGATCATTCTCCGCTTCGCGAAGATCGGTGCGGCAAAACTCGAACAACAGCTCCAATCGCTGACTGTCGGTCGTACCGTCGCCGCGCGGCAGACGCCGCACCTCGCGCTGCACGGCGGGGCTGCTCTTGGGCAGCAGGTCTTCGTCCTTCGTATACCGAGCCTCGTCGCTGGCGGAGAGAGACTCCTTGGTCATCGCGGGCGACCAGCCTTCGACCTCGGGGCTCAGGGCCATATCGAACACGGCGGTGAGCGGGTATTTGCCCGGGTGCGTGGCCGTCACCCGGAGCACCTGCGTCCCCGATTCGAAGGGACCGAGCTCCTCCGCTTTGAGCTCAATGGGGAAGGTGATCTTCGGCTCGTTGGCAAACTTGGCGAACGGCGTCTCGCGGGGCAGGCCAATGTCGACGTACGAGGCGATATTCGCGTCCCCGCCGCTTTCCAATTGGTACCGGTAGGTCACCTTCCACAGGCTGTCCGTCTCGGCCACGTGAACCGCCTGGCGAGATTGATGGCGCAGGCTGATCGCCAACACGCCCAGGGCGAAAAAAACGACGGCACAGAGGTTGGTCAGCGAACGAGAGCCCATTTCCGACGTACCAAAGATTTTTGCGGGAAGCCTTTGACGGCCCCGCGCTGCGGACGGCAAAATGTTGTGAGAATATACGTTGCGGCTGGCCAAACAGGTTGACTTACTGGGGTAAACTGGGCTGGCGCCGAGTTTCTCGGCTCGAATCTGGGCCCGCGACAGTTCCGGCCGGTCGCCGCCGGCTTGCTCAAATGCGATGCCTAAGCGGTCTTTTTGCGTTAGCTAAATCGTAGAAGCCAGCGAAGATGGAAAAAAGGACGGTCATGCAAAAAATGACGAATGTCAGCGATTTGCCGCTCATGTCGCCCAAATCGCTCATGTCGCCCAAATATCGCCGCTCGTGGCCGCTGCCAGCTGCCGCGGCAATCCTCGTGGCCTGCGGCATGCTGCTGGTCGCGGCCCCGCAGGCTGCCCAGGGCGATCCAGATTCCGACGTGCATCCCGTTGCTGGCGACGTCATCGACGGCAAACGGCTGATCGGCGCCACGGCCATCGTGGTGGAAGCCAAGAGCGGCATCTCTTTCGCCGCCCGCGTCGACACCGGGGCCCAGGGCACCTCATTGCACATCGAAGATTGGGAAATTGAAGGCAAATCCGAGAAAAAGGCGCTCAAGAAAAACATCGGCAAGCAGATTCGTTTTCGCACGCACAACCGCAACGGCCAGGATGCCTGGCTCGAGGGGCTGATTGTCGACACCGTGCTCATCAAGAACGCCGAAAAGACCGAACGACGCTACAAAGTGGTCGTCAAGCTGCGGGTTGGCGATTTTGAGAAAGAGTGCATCGTCAATGTCAACGATCGCTCGGACATGACCTACCCGATTCTGATTGGCCGCAACTTCCTGCACGGCGATTTTCTTGTGGACGTTTCGCTCGACGAGAACGTCGCCGTCGAAGCGCCATCCGGCGGCGAATCTGACGCCGACGCCGGCAATGAAGAAAAGCAGGGCGCGGAAGCGGTCGAAGAGACCGTGACTGAAGGGGAGGAAGTCAGCGACTCGTGAGCGGCTGCGAACGCCTGCCTCGTGGCGGTTAGTCTGCGCCGGCGCCGAGAATCTGCAGCAAGGTCTTGGCCACCGCCTTTTGCCCTGGCGGGACGGGGACCGACAAGGGCGAATCTTGCCAACCGTGTTACGTCTTCACGCGAAACACGAACGTCATGACGCCGGGCTCCTCGGACGGCAGCCGGGCTTGCTTGAAATCGTGGCCCAAAGTCTTTATCAGGGTAAACAAGCCCGCCAATAGCGGCGTCAGCGAAATTGCCGAGATAACGGCGGCAGCAATTTCCCAGCCCCCTGCGCCGTGGCGATGCGCGACTCCCCGTACAGCGCCGCGGCCGCCAGCAACATGGCAACGCCGGCCGCGACGATTGCCTTAGATTGGGCGCCGACGCTGGTGACGATTTCGTCCACCGGCGCCTTGGGAAAGCGAGTCAATTCCGTGAGTAATGGATCGCGATTCATGCTGGGAACAGGCATGGAGAGCATATCTTAATTCAACCGGTCGACTGCAGGAATCCAAGCGACGTTGGCGGGCTCGGTCTGGCGGCCTGCCGGCCATCGCATTCGACGCGGAGCCCATCGCAGCAGTTCCCGTGGGCCGCTGTAATTTGGCGATTTCCCCCGCGCTGCGGCGCATTCGAGAGAATAGGGCCGCCGCGCGCCGAGAAACAGGTTTCGCGGCTCCGGGAGTGCTGCGGCCGACTACAGTTGGGGGCGTGCTCGAACCATTGTTCCAACGACGTGGCCCGCTCGATTGGGGCGGGTTATGCTAGGGCGTCTGGTTTACTACTTGTCAGCGATGCAGGAGTCGAAGCCGTCATGAGCAAGCGCACCCAGGAACTCACGCCGAACATTTCCCGCCGCGGCGCCCTG
>JAGQOU010000207.1 GCA_020427145.1 Planctomycetales bacterium
TTCCCCATTCCCCATTCCCCATTCGGCATTCCGGCTTCCCCCTTCCGACCTCCGCCTTCCCCCTTCGTTTTCATGCTGCGTTACTGGACCGCCGGCGAGTCGCACGGCAAGACATTGCTCGCTTTGATTGACGGCTTCCCCGCCGGGGTCACGGTGGACGAGGCGCCGATCAACTTTGAGCTGCGCCGCCGGCAGGGCGGCTACGGACGCGGCGGGCGGCAACGCATCGAGACCGACACGGTCGACGTTCGCACCGGCGTGTGGCACGGCGTGACGCTCGGTAGCCCGATCGCCCTGGAGGTGATCAACCGCGACTACAAGTTGGAGCGGCTGGAGGACCTGCCGCGACCGCGGCCTGGGCATGGCGACCTCACCGGCGCCGTGAAATACCTCGGCAGCATCCGCGGCGTGTTGGAACGCGCCAGTGCGCGCGAGACCGCCGTGCGGGTGGCGGCCGGGGCGCTGGCGAAGCAGTTGCTCGCCGCGTTTGGCATCGAGGTGTTCGGCTTCGTGGCCGAGGTGGGCCCCGAGAAGATTGAACCGGTCGAGGGCACGTTGGCCCAGTGGCGCGAGATTCGCGACGCCAGTTCGATCTACGGGTTGAACCCGGCGCGCGACAAACCGATTGAAGAGCTGATCGACAAGGTCGGCAAAGAAGGCGACACGCTTGGCGGAGTGGTCGAGGTGCAGGTGCATGGGTTGCCGTTCGGGCTGGGGACGCACGCCCAGTGGGACCGCAAGCTCGACGGCCGACTCGCCCAGGCGGTGATGGCCGTGCAGGCGATCAAAGGGGTGGAGATTGGGCTGGGGTTCGAGGCGGCCCGTCGCCGCGGCTCGCAGGTCCACGATCCCATTCACTACGACGAGTCGAAGAAGCACACGCCCACGTTGGGCTACGAGCGCCCCACCAACAACGCCGGCGGCCTGGAGGCGGGCATGACCAACGGCCAGCCGCTGGTGATTCGCGCCGCGAAGAAGCCGATCAGCACGTTGCGCAAGCCGCTGGCGTCGATCAATCTCGACACCAAGCAAGAAGAGGAAGCCAGCTACGAGCGGAGCGACGTCTGCGCGATCTCGGCCGCCAGCGTGATCGTCGAGGCGGTCGTGGCGTTTGAAATGGCCGCCGCCGTGGTCGACAAGTTCGGCGGCGACAGCCTGCAGGAGATGCAGGGGCGGTACAAACTGTTCATGGAGATGGCGGCGGAGCGGTAAGGCAAGACGTTCGCCGCGGAGTGTGCGGAGAACGCGGACAAGGGAATGACGAATGCCAAATGCCAAATGCCAAATGCCAAATGACGAATGACGAATGCCAAATGACGAATGACGAATGACGAACGGAGTCGGCCGATTTCGTCATTCGTGCTTCGACATTCTTCATTTCACCAACCTGGGGATTGCGAGCAGCAGCGACTCGCCGAATTGAGATTCCATCAACACGCGGTCTAAGCGAACACGGATGTTCTCGCTTCACGAAACGAAACGCAGGCGACTGTGCCGGACGATGTTTGTCGTCCTGTGCGTGGCGCCGACGCTGGCGACGCTGGCGTTTGTCGTGGTGAAGCTGCGCCCCGGGCGCGACGGCCGCTGGAGCCGCGCGGCGGCCGCCCAGTTGCTCACCCCTGTGACGATCACCGGCGCCGTCGAACCGCGCCCCGGCGTCGTCGAGTGTTCGGCGGTGGTCGTGGGCGACCGTCGCCGGCAGCCAGTCCTGGAATTCACTGACCTGCGCGGCCAGTTGGCCCACGGCGGCGGAAAGCTGCATGCCGCGCGCGTCGAGCTGCACCTGGAAAACCTCTCGGCTGCCGTCGATGCGCTGGAGCAATGGCTCGCGGACGACGCGCCCGCCAGCGAGGCGCTGATCGACGAGGTCGTGCTGACGCGACCGACCGACGCGCTCCCCGGCGGCAAACGAGCGACCTGGGCGACCCTGCGCGACGTGCGGTTGCGTACGCAGAGCCGCACCGAGGAGGGAGCCGCCGGTCGCGAACTCGTTTTGCAGGGGAAGCTCGCCCGATCCGCCGACTGCTGTCCCGGGTGGCTGGGGACGAGTGCCGCGAGCCCCCCGGGCGTCGCGTCTGACTCGGCTGCGGCCGAGGACTCGCGTTGGTCGTCCCCCGCCGCCACTCACGACAGCGACCCGATTGCCGACTCCGCCAGTGGCGACGACGGCCTAGCGGAACAACCCATACGCATCCAGCTGGCGATTCGACGCGACGCGGTGCGGCGATTGCTTGTGCAAGCAACGCTCGCCGAGAGCGCCGACGAGGCCGAGACCGAGGCGACGCAATTTCAGGCGACCATCGAGTGTCTGCCCGCTGCCGACGATTGCGACGACGTGGTGCAAATCGTCGTCGACGAGCCCGAGTTGGACATGCCGGGCTGGGTGTTGGGCGGCTGGCCCGGGTTCGACGACGCTTCGCTCCGCGGCACGATTCGCGGCACGCTGCACGCCGGGCGCCCGGCGGCCGGTTCCTTCCAGGGGACCGTCACTGGCTTTGCGCCCGCGGCGCTGCTGGAGACCGGCGGCCCCCATGAGTTTCACGGGTTGGCAAATCTGAACCAGTTCAGTCTGCAGTGGACGCCTACAGGTTGCACGGCGGCCAGCGGCGACGTAGAGATCGCCAGCGCGCGCGTCAGCCGCTCGCTGGCGCGCTGCGCGGTGACGCCGCTATGGTGCGTCGCCGTCGGGGCCGCACCGGGAGAGCTCGCCAGCGAGGGACCGGAACTGCTGCCGATCGATAAGATCGCCTTTGGATTCGAGCTCTCTGCCGATCACAAGTTGTCCATCGGCGGCCAATGCGGCGCGTCGGGGGACCCCAGCAAGCTCAACACGCTGGCCGTCCGCGAAGGCCGCCCCTGGCTGCTCGAGCCGAAATTCGTGCAGATTCCCCAGTCGACATGGGGAAAGTTCTTGTCGCCTGACGCCGGCGATCCCGCGACCGCGCCGGAGGGTGCGCACGCGGCGGATTGAACGCGGCGTCAACGGGCCCCGAGATCGGCAATCGCACCTCCGCGTGCGCTACTTGCAGAGGATCTCGATCACCGCGCCTTCGCCGGGGCGGGTCGTGTCCTCGGCGCGACGGCCGAGCTGGTTGTTGCGAGCCGCAGCGGCTTGAGCGGCCAGGAACGCCGCGGGAGCGGCGCCGCCGCGCGTCAGCAGTTTGCCAAGCTGCGCTTCGGCCGCGTCGAGATCGCCCCCCTCGAACGCCGCCAGCGCCGCCGCGTAAGCGTCCACGTCTGTCTTGAGTTGGTGGTCGTCGGCCGCGTGATACGCCGCGATCAGTTCAATCGGCCGCTCCAGCCCGGGGAGCTTGGCCGTGCAGATGCGATGGGTGACGAAGTCGCTCCCCAATCGCCGTCGCACCGGCGCGGTGATCACCAGCGGCACGTCGAGTTGCTTGCCGGCGGTTTGCACGCGGCTGGCGATGTTCATGTTGTTGCCGCGCGGCCCGTACTTGAAGCGGCGTCGCGTGCCGGCGTTGCCCACCTGCACTTCGCCGGCGTGCATGCCAACGCTCAGGCACAGCGGCTGGCCAAGCCGCTCGGTCCACACCGCGGTGATCTTGGGCATCTCGTCGAGCATCGCCAACGCGGCGTGGCAGCCAAGGCTCGCGTGATGCGGCTGCTCGATCGGGGCGTTCCACATGGCGGCCAGACCGTCGCCGTAATAGTCAATCACCACGCCGTCGTAGCGCATCACCGCGTCGGTCAGCAGTTCCATGACGTCGCCCAGCAGGGCAAACGCCGTTTCGGGCGGCAGCGATTCGGCGATCGTTGTGAAGCCGCGCAGGTCGGCGAACATCATGGTCGCCTCGCAGGTGCGCCCGGCGAGCAGCTCGGGCTCGCGCAACAAGCGATCGACCGTCGCGGGCGCAAACGTTTGTTCCAGCAGCACGCGCCAACCCCCGCGATCGGCGGCGCGCGGCGTCAGGTTGGCAGCGGAGACGGCAGGCATGGCTAGGGGGGAAGGGGGGGAAGGAGTGATCGGTTATCAGTGATCGGTGACTGGTGGGGGGGAAGGGGGGAAGGAGTGATCGGTTACCGGTGATCGGTGACTGGTGGGGGGTGAGGGTGATCGGTTATCGGTGATCGGTGATCAGTGAGGGATTGACTGCGCTCACTCCGTCACGGCACGTTCGAAACTGGTAACTGGTAACTGATCACCGATCACCGATCACCAGTCACCAGTCACCGGCCCCCACCCTACGCAGAAGTATCCCTCGCCCCGGGGCGCGCGTCGGCTGACTTTCGTCGGAGACCCAACCATCTGGGCCGTCGCAGCCGCAGGGTTGGCGCAATCGGCGCAACCGGAATGTTGGCGCCCAAACGGCGGGCTGCGGCCGCGGGCAGTCGATGCGCAGCGAGGCGGGACCCTCCGCAGCGAGTTGCGCGTCGCCGCCAAGTCCCGGCCTTTCCATCATCGCTCGCCCGCCAAACATCCCCCACGGCGCCGTGCCGCTTGACGCTCCCACCCTCGGCCTGCTTTCCGGCGCCGCGCTCGCTGGCGCTGCGGGGTTGCGCGCGGCGGGGGGCGCTGCCAAGCTCTGGCTGCGCGACAAGAACGCCGACGCGACCACCGAACGGCGCCGCGAGCGGTTCGCCGACAAACTCGACGCGGCCCTGGTCTGGGCCCGAGCGAGCAATCCCTCGCTGAAGGCGTGGGTCGGAACGCGACCGTTTCGCGTCTCCGCGGTGGTCGACGAGTCGGGCGACTGCCGCTCGTACTACCTCGTGCCCGAAGACGGCCGGCCGTTGCCGCGGTTTGCGCCGGGGCAGTATCTCACGTTTCACTTGCCGGTGGCGGCCGAGCAGCCGCCGGTCGTGCGATGCTACTCGCTTTCCGATCGGCCGCGCGACGACTACTACCGGGTGACGGTGCGGCGCGTCCCCGCGCCGACCGATCGGCCCGATTTGCCGCTGGGGCAGGGGAGCCACTACTTTCACCACGAGGTGCATGCCGGGTCGCGACTGGACGTGGAGGCGCCGCAGGGGGCGTTTTTTCTCGACCCCACCGACGACGCGGCGATCGTGTTGATCGGCGCGGGGATTGGCATCACGCCCGTGCTGAGCATGGCCGGGGCGCTGGCGTACGCCCGCGATCCGCGGCCGATCTACCTCGTGGCTGGTTTTCGCAACAGTCGCGAGCATCCGTTTCGCACGCGCTTGGCCGACCTGGCCGAGGCGACTCCCAATTTGCATCTGCACACGGTTTACTCGCGCCCGCTGCCGGTTGATCGCCGCGGCCGCGATTTTGATTCGCTGGGGCGGATCGACGTGGCGCGTTTGCAGCAGGTGCTCCCCGCGAACAACTTTCGCTACTACCTCTGCGGTCCGGGGCCGCTCATGGAAAGCCTCGTGCCCGCGCTGTTGGACTGGGGCGTGCCCGGCGAGCACATTCATTACGAGGCGTTTGGCCCGGCGAGCGTGCGCGGGTTGGGCGCCCTTGCCGAGTCGGAGCCCTGCGACGTGCAGTTCGCCCGCAGCGGCCACACGCTGCGGTGGGAAGGCGCCGAGGGGTCGCTGCTCGCGCTCGCCGAACAAGGGGGCGTGCGGCTCGATTCGGGCTGCCGCGCCGGCAGCTGCGGCCAGTGTCGCGTGGGCGTGCTGGCGGGCAAGGTGCAGCACGCCAAGCAGCCGGGCGTCGAACTGGCCGAGGGTGAGTGCCTGGCCTGCATCGCCCAACCCGCCGGCGACGTGACGCTGGATGCGTGACCCCCGCGGGAGGCCGAAGTTCAGCTGAGCGCGTCCCTGGGGCCGAGCCGGGCTCGGCGGAGCCTCGCACTCCCTGCGCTGTTTTCTTGACCTACGTTTTGGAAAACCTTCTGCGCTCAGTCTCCAGGCGGAGTTGCCCTTATGGCCCGCAAAATCAAACCTTTCCGCGTCATCGGCGCGATCGCCGCGTTCATGTTGCTCGTGCTGGTGTGCGTCGTGTCGTCGTGGGGCGCCGACGGCGCGTTCGAGGACGAAAACGGCTTCGTGCGCTGCGACCCGACCAAGGTGATGGGCGCCGATGCGTGCGCCAAGTGTCACGAGGCCGCTGTGAACGTCTGGCGAACCACGCCGCACTTTGCCACCTTCGACTCCCTGCATCGCAAACCCGAGGCGAAGGCGATCGCCGACAAGCTCGGCCTGCGCAGCGTCAAACGCAACGACGTTTGCACCAAGTGCCACTACACCTGCCAGGAAGTCGACGGCCGCCAGCGGGTTGTAGCCGGCGTGTCGTGCGAATCGTGCCACGGCGCGGCCCGCGATTGGATCGACAAGCACTCGGACTACGGCGGGCCGAACATTACCAAAGAGATGGAATCGGCCGCGCATCGCGACGAGCGCATCAAGACCAGCGTCGCCCTGGGGATGAACAACCCGGCGAATCTGTACTCAATCGCCCGGCAATGCCTGGCGTGTCACACCTCGCCCGATGAGAAGCTGGTGAATGTGGGCGGCCATGCCGCGGGCACCGCCGAGTTCGAACTGGTGGGTTGGTCGCAGGGCATGATTCACCACAATCTGCTTGCTAGCGGCGGGACGATGATCACCCCCTCGACCCCCGAGCGGCTGCGGGTGATGTACGTGGTGGGCGTGATGGCCGACCTGGAGGCGAGCCTACGGGCCACCGCCGCGGCCACGGAAAAGGCGACCTACGGCGTGACCGCCGCCCGCCGCGCCGCCGAATTGAAAAAACGTCTGTACGCGATATCCGAATTGGTCGACAATCCGCAGGTCGATGCGGCTATGCAAGCGGCGCTGGCGGTGAAGCTGAAGCTGCACAACGGCGAGGCGCTGGTTGGCGCCGCCGACGCAATCGGCCAGGCGGCGTACGAATTCGCCGCCACCACCGACGGAACGTCGCTCGCCGCACTCGACCCCCTGCTGCCCCCGCCCGAAAGCTGGAAGTGGCAGGCGGGGGAGGAGTGAGGGGTGACTGGTGATCGGTGACTAGTGATCAGTG
>JAGQOU010000208.1 GCA_020427145.1 Planctomycetales bacterium
CTAGCCCTAGGGGAAGAACGCTCTATACGCTGGCGTATCACGACGCCGGCGACCTGGCCGGCTTCACCGTGCTGACCGTCACCGCCGCGGTGCCCGAACCGGCGTCCACGCTGCTGCTGGTCGTCGCCCTGGCTGCCGGACACGCTGCCCGCCGTCCGCGTCGACCCATGCGTTAGCGTTTTGCACCCACACCGGGCGCGAGTGGCGTGCGCGTTGCTCCTCTCCCCTGCGGGGAGAGGTTGGGAGAGGGGCGAAGACGCGCGAGACAGCCCTCGCTCGCCACGTCCCCGTCTCTACCCTGGCCCCTCCCTGCGAGGGAGGGGGAGAATTGAGACTGGCTAAGGAGCGGACTTGCGCCGCTGGCGTTTACGGTCGCCGCGCCACTTCGCCCATATCGCCCATCGACGCCGTGTACGGCCTCGCGAGGAACGAAAACTTGCGGTGCACCGGCGGCAGCGTGTATTGGGCGTGGGGCAGGGCGCCCCACGAGTTGTCGCCCGCCACGCCCATCTGTCCGCCGTCGTAGTTGATCGTCACGAAGTCCCGCTCGGGCAGTTCGTTGACGTGCCGTGCTCGCTCCAGGTCGGACATGCTGTACGGCCACGCGCTGACGCTCAACGGCGCGCCGTCGGCGATGATGATCGCGCCGTCGCCGTCGTCGTTGGTCAGGGCAATCCACCGCACGTCGCACCGATTGCCATTTTCCTGCGGACGGACGTAGTCGTGGACCAGGTCGTCGATGGTGGTCTCGTACCGCGACACCATGGCCGACGCCTTGCGATCGACGTAGTTCTCGTGCGGCCCGCGACCGAAGTATGTGACGTTTTGCAGCGCGTCGGGCCCCGTCATCTGAATGCCAAATCGCGGCAGTTCTGGCAGCGCGCCGTGAGGGATGAATTCGAGTTCAAACCGCAATGTGCCGTCGCCCTCAGGCGTCAGGCCGTACCGCAGCGTCACCTCGGCTTTTCCGTCGAGCAGCATGTGTCGGGCGACAATCTCGTCGCCATCGCTGGTCACTTCGACGGGATGCTCGTCGCTAAACGCGTTCTTCCACACGCCCAACCGCTGCGGCATGCCGTTGCCGTTGTCGTTGTCAGTGGGCGCCCGCCAGAAATTGGGGGCGATCTCGCCGGACCACGCCGCACGGCCCCCCTTCGTGTATTTGGTCATGGCGCCGGTGGCCTTGCTCACAGCAATGACATAGTCGCCTTGCACCAATTCCAAGGCATCGCCGGCGTCGCGTACCTCGACCGGAACCTCTGCACCATCGCGTTTCGGGGACGGGGCGCCGGCGCCCGGCAGGGCGAATTGCTCCGCGGCGATCAGCGTGCCAGCGTCGCCCCACGGCTGGTCGGCATGCAGTCGGGCTTCGACAATCAAAAACCGCTCGCCGGCAGTCGCCCGAAGGTCGCCTACCTGCAACTCGAACGCTCGCACATCGCCCGGTCCAATCGCCAATGTTTCGTCGCCGACGACGCCCTTGGCCACCGGCAGGCCGTCCTCTTCAATGCGCCACTTGAGATCGACGAATTCGGGGTCAAGCGCCTGGAAGCCGTAGCGGTTCTCAATTTCGACAACGCCATTGGGCAAGTCGATCGCCCGCATCGCGATTGGCTGATAACAATACTTCGCTTCCAGCAACGAGGGGTTCGGCGAGCGGTCGGGCCGCACCATGCCGTTGCAGCAGAAATTGCCGTCGTTGGGTTTGTCGCCGTAGTCGCCGCCGTA
Source organism: Planctomycetales bacterium (assembly GCA_020427145.1). GTDB lineage: Bacteria > Planctomycetota > Planctomycetia > Pirellulales > Lacipirellulaceae. The sequence goes on from JAGQOU010000208.1 coordinate 1,729, forward strand.
CTTCCAAAAGGGCGTGCCGTTGTCGTCGTGTTCCAGCAGTCCCTGATCGACCCAGTCCCACACGCAACCGCCTTGCAGGTGCGGCCAGGCGTCGATCGCGTCCCAATAGTCTTTGAAGTTGCCGCAGCTGTTGCCCATGGCGTGCTCGTACTCGCACTCTATCAGCGGCCGATCGGGATTGTGCCGGGCGTAGTTGACGATGCTGTCGATCGAGGCGTACATCGGGCAGCGAATGTCCGTGTTCCAATCGCCCCATCCCGCCTGCTCGTACTGCACCGGACGCGACGGGTCGCGCTGCTTGGCCCACTTGTAATTCTCATAGAAATTCACGCCGTTGCCGGCTTCGTTGCCCAGCGACCAGATGATGACCGACGGGTGATTCTTGTCGCGCTCGACCACCGCCACCATCCGGGCCATATGCGCCTTGCCCCAGGCCGGATCCTTGGCCAACGACTCGCGGCCGTAACCCATGCCGTGCGATTCGATATTCGCCTCGTCGATGAGATACATCCCGTACTGGTCGCACAGATCGTACCACCGCGGATCATTGGGATAGTGACAAGTGCGCACAGTGTTGATGTTGTGCTCTTTCATCAGCTTGATGTCTTCGATCATCGACTCGACCGAGATCGTGTGCCCCGCGACCGGATCGTGCTCGTGGCGATTCACGCCGCACACGCGCAGCGGCCGCCCGTTGACTTGCAGCAGCCCGTCCTTAATCTCGACCTTACGGAACCCCACGTTGCACGGCACGACCTCCACGACTTCCCCGGCAGCGTTTTTCACCGTGACGAGCAGCTTGTAGAGATTCGGCGTTTCGGCGGTCCACTTGGCGGGATTGGCGATCTTGGCCGTGAACTTTGCCGGGCGATGCTCGTGCGGCGGCACGGTCGCCGTGACGGTTGGCAAGCCGGTCAACTGCTTGCCGCTGGCGTCCAATAACGCCGCTTCGACCGTCAGCTTGGCCGGCTTATCCGTGGCATTGTCGAGGGTCGCCGTCACCGCGAGATCTGCGTCACGATAGTCGGCGTCCAGGTCGGTTTTGACCTCGAGGTCGTACAACCCCGCCTCAGGCACGGCCTGGAGAAACACGTCGCGAAAAATACCGCTGAGCCGCCAGAAATCCTGGTCTTCCAGATACGAGCCGTCGCACCAGCGGAACACCTGCACCGCGAGAGAGTTCTCGCCGTCTTGCAGGAAATTGGTCACGTCGAACACCGCCGGCGTGCGACTATCTTGCGAGTAGCCGACCTCGTGGCCGTTGACCCACACGTAGCACGCCGATTCGACCCCCTCGAAATGCAACAGCACCCGCCGCCCAGCCCAACCCTTGGGTACCGTGAACGTCGTCAGGTACGACCCGACCGGGTTGCCGTTCTCCCCTGCAATGCGCGGCGGGTCTTTGCGGAACGGATACGTGACATTCGTGTAAATCGGCTGACCAAATCCTTGACGCTCCCAATTCGAGGGAACCGCGATATCGTCCCAGTCGCTGGCGTCGAAGTCCGCTTTGAAGAACTCGAGCGGTCGCTCCTGGGGCGTGCCGACGTAGTTGAACTTCCATGTCCCGTTGAGCAGCTTGACATAGGGCGACGAGTCGCGATCGCCCGACCGGGCCGTCGCGGCGTCGTCGAAGCGATAAAACGTTGCGACTGTATCGAGCTTGTTGCGGCCAATGACCTGCGGGTTCTCCCAATCGTTGGCCGCCGACGCCATCGCGCCGATCAACAGGCTGCCCAGCGCGAGGAAAAACGGGGTATGACGGCCAATACTGAAGCTCAAGGATGCCATCGCCATCGCCACTGATTCTTTCTCATGAGTGCGTGATATCAGGGGGCGTTCAACACCACCCCGCGTGCCAGTGCCAGAGAAGGCAACTGGGATTGATTTGAGACCTTCTATCCTATCCGCGTCGCGACAAGGTGTCAGCCGGCGCGGCCCGCGCATTCTGTGGCCGGCAGCCCCGATTCGCCGAACCCCATAATCTGGGGACGCCCTCGCATCCCCGCCGCGAGCACCGAACCCCGCGACAACGAACCTTGGGCCCCACTTCCGGGTCGGGATGAGACTTGGTATGCTGTGGTTCTACCGTGTTGGGAGCCGGTTTCGCCGCTAGGCCGCCGACGCACAACCGGTTGCTGATAAAGCACTTACAGACGACTTGCACCCCTAGCTCAACTGGATAGAGCATCGGACTACGAATCCGAAGGTTGGAGGTTCGAATCCTCCGGGGTGTACTTAGTTTCTCGGGGTTTTTTGCATTCGCCGCCCCGCGTCACCCAAGGTGTTACCTCGGGTGTTACCTGATTCGGCCGGGAGCGAAGCTGTAATCCGAGCGTCCTGTTGGACGTAGTACGTCATCGTGGTACCAATCTCGGCGTGCCGCATGAGTTGCTTCAGGACGGCCGGCATGACCCGCTTTGACCACCGGGCGCCATTGGCTCGCCGCAGGTCGTGAGCCGTCGCGGTGCGGCCCGACCCCGCGTCGGTGACGACGCCGGCCTTCTTGCCGATATCGCTGATTATCTTGCCGATCTTCAGGGCGTGGCGGGCCAGCGGCACGCCGCCCCGCATGGCCATCGGCTCGAACACCCAGCCGGCCCCTCGCTGCATCGGCGTCAGCAACTCGACCGCTTCGGGCGCCAGCGGGACCGCCTCCGACCGCCCGGACTTCTGCGATTCGGCATCGAAGACCAGCACGCTTTGCTTGCCGTTCAACTCGACCGATACGCCGCCGGGTCGATGATCCCACCGCAGGGCCATCGGCTCGCTTATACGCATTCTAATTTGAAGTAGCGCGCCTCCTCTTGCGCCCTCCTGTTTTACCTATCATACTGCGACGATCTCCAAATCCGGGAGGTCGCGATGGAGGTGAAGGATCATCTGCCGCTGGAGGAGTTAAAGCGGCTGGAGCGTGTTGAGAAAGACGCGAATGAGATATCGCAAGAAGTTGACGCAGCGGTAAAAAGACCACGTGGAACCAGTGATGCGTTCGGTTGTGGGTTCGCAGTTTCGTGACGTTGGTTTGCGAGACAGTGATCAGGACGAGCGTTCAAGGCGAGTGGGGACGGCCTGAGCGAGCCGGGCGTTCGCCAGGCGCCCCAGCCTACCCGATTGCCGCTCGATAGGCGGCGACGCGGTGGATGTTGAGCCCGAGGGCGCGGAGCATGGCCACGTAAGTCACCGCGGCCATGCCGCGGACGCGTAGGTGGGCCATGCCCATTTGGTGCCTGAAGCGGGAGACGGTCGCCTCGACTCCTGCGCGCCAGCGGTATTGCCCAAGAAACTCGTCGCTTGCATCCTGCAATCTTCGCGCGCGTTGGCGGACGCGATCGTGGGTGTATTGCCAGCGACGTTCGCGGCGTCCCACGGCAGCGGCCGGGCAACGGTTCTTGTGCGGACAACCGCCGCACACGGCCGAGTCGAACAGCACCTGAATACGCACGTCAGCGACGCTGGTCTCCATCGGCGCCTGTCCGGCGGGGCAGCGCAGGACGCGCCCCTCGTCGTCCAACTCGAAATCCTCCAATGTCAGCTTGCCTTGTTGCTTCCCTTTGGGAGGCATCGACGGCGAGACAACGCTCACTTTGCGTTGCAGTCACTGCTTCAAACATTCGTTCGAGCCGTAGTTGGAATCGGCGAGCACCGTGTCGGGCTTCACGCCCCGCCCGGCGACGTCGTCGAGCGCCGGCGCCAGGGCGTCCTTGTCGTGCTGGGTAAGCGGATTCACCGCGACGTGCGTGATCAGGTCGGGCTTGCGGGGCGCCGACTCGTCTTCCTCTTCGCCATCGTCTTCGGCGAACGTCTCCATGACCTGGACCTGGTAGCCCGTGCCGCGGTGCTTGTTGTAGCGCGCGTCCGGGTCGGCTGGGTTGATCACGGCGTCGCAGTCGGACTTGCGCGGCGGCCGGACCACGACAGATGCTGGCGCGTCTGCCACGACCTCGCACTGCTCATCGAAGATCCGCTGGAGCAAGGCGAAGCTCTCCAACTCCGCCGCGGCGCCCAGGCATAACTGCTGAACCAGTGCATAAACGTCCTGGGCCGCTTCCGGCAAGCGGCGTTTCGACTCGCTGGGCCGCGTGGCGGCGAAGCAGCCGTTCCCTTCGCGCTGGACGTACTTGCGGATGATCTCCGCGTCGACCTGGGCGAAGAGATCAGGATGCTTGCGGCGCAGCTCGCGCAGGAACTTGCTGGCGGCTTCAACGAGTATTCCCAATCGCGTGAGTCCGCGAATGGCCGACTTCACGGTCGTTGAGTCCAATCGCTGCTTGGTCGTGTTGACGCCCACCCGCTGGATCAACTGGTCCGTAAGCGTGCGGAACAACGTCTCGTCCAACCCCAATTCCAGGATGCGGCGGCGGTAGTTCCGCAAGGTCCGCTCGCACAGGTACGCGTCCGGCTCGTGACGAATGTCCAGGGCGTAGTGCCAGGCGATGCTGAGCGCCACCGCCTCGACGACTTGCTGGTCGGTCAGGTCGTGAAGCTGCTGCAGAATCAGGGCGCCCAACGCGACGTACAGGTCTTGCTGGGGCGGCCGAAATCCTCGCGAAACGCCGCCGAAAGGTCCTTCACTGGCAGGTGTTGCAGCAGGTAGTCGCGGAACACCCCCGCCCAACTCTGCTCCAGCAATTTCCGCCGCTGCGGACCCAGATACTCCCACGGATCGAACAGATCCCCGCCGTGATGGTCGCGTAGAGTTCGCATTCCGCCAATCTAGCGCCACGGCCGTCGGACGCAACATCAACGATGACTTTTTGCCGGCCCGTCAACTTCTTGCGATATCTCGCCGTAGGCCTTGCACCAACGCTCCAGCGTCGACTCGCTCACTTCCAACGACTGCAACACCGCCGCCAAGTCCTTCCCGGCATTCAGCATCGCGTCCGCATCACGCAGCTTCCGAACAATCTGTTCCGGCGAATGACGCCGGCGGCGCTTCGTACTCATCGTTATGGTCTCCTGGCCCTTCGGGCGGTGGAAACCTTCATAACGCATGGATCAGAAATTCGACAGCAGGCCGCTGGCACGCCTCGCTTCACGAGCACTCGGGCATCAGCAACGGCAACCGGCCGGCGGCCGCCTGCCACGATGATCCTAGTGTCGCAAATTCGAAACAATGCTCGGTTGTGCGCTACGGAATCCGGGCGCCAGCCCTCCTGCCGGGCGCTACGTTTTTGGAATGGCGGTCATACTACGAAACCCAACGCCCCTGAGTTCAAACTCCGCGCAACCCTGCACCACAAGGGCGCTGATTCTCAAGCGTGGCAGGATTTGGTAAGGTTGAGAACCTGCACATTGCCGTAAACCGCCCGAGCAATTCAGCCATGACCAAACTCGACGAGTATCTCCGTATCAGCGAAGCTGCTGAGTACGTCGGCGTTGCGCCCAACAACTGCCGCACATCTTTCGCCCCAGAGACCAACGCCTCCAAAGCATTCCGTTCCCGAGCATGCAACGAGAAATCCATCCGGCAACCTCCTTGTCGAGGCCCAGAATAGCCATTCCTCAGAAATGCTCAAAGACTTCTTCATCGGTACTTAGCACAGCCAAGTGTAGTTGATCACCATGAGTGAGGAAGAACCCGATTCCAATGCCACTCACAGTCGGACCGGCTCTAAAGTCGGAGTGCGTTCTGTCGAAATCTCGGCTACACTGCGCGCAGGCTGAGATCTGAAGGCGGAGGCCAAAGAGAATCTCAGCATCACTCTTCCTCGTCGCCTTCGTTGGTTTGGAAGTCACTGTGGGTCACCCCGATTGGTATCTGGCGCTCAGCGTCGGGGCGCTCTTGGGAGCGGCCCTGCTCGCAGGGCAATTGGCACGGACTCTGCACCTGCCAAGCGTCACGGCTTACCTGCTCGTCGGGCTTGTCCTGGGACCGCATACGCCGCTCTTGAGACTCGCCGAGTGGGTTTCCGAGCGACTCGGCCACTCGGTGTCGCTTGACGGCTGGCACATTCCCGTCGAGCATCTGGAGCACTTGGAGCCGGTCGGCAAATTCGCGATTGCTCTGGTCCTGTTTAGCGTCGGCTGTCGATTTCCACTTGTGCATTTTCGTCGAATTGTCAGGCGACTCTTGCCCATCTCGCTTGGCGAATTGACGGCGACGATGATCCTGGTAACCGGCGGATTGTGGTTGCTCGGCGCGTGGCAGGGGCTGGCCGAGTTGAACTGGCAAACCGCCGCGCTGTTCGGTGCGCTCGCTTTGGCCACGGCCCCGGCGACCACCGTTCTGGTGCTGAAGGAAAGCCGCAGCGAAGGGCCCCTCACCGACTATGCGACGGGGCTCGTTGCGCTAAACAATCTTGCTTCAATCATTGCTTTTGAATTGTTGTTCGTTTTGGTGCATGCGTCGCGCAGCGCCGACGCTTCTATTGTCGCGGAGTCGCTCGAATTGGCTCGCAACCTATTCGCTGCCGGCGTGCTTGGCGCCATAGCTGGTCTGGTGGTGAGTTTCTTCAGCGGGATCGTGCCGTCGACGCGCTGGCTCGTCCTGTTAACGGCCGTGATTGCGCCGCTGATGGCCGTCTGCGAATTGGTGCATGCTCCCTATCTGCTAACGTTCTTGACGATGGGCGTCACGGTGGCCTCGACCTCCGATTTGGCGGACGAAGTCTGCGAAGCACTCGATCGGCTCACCGGCCTGTTGTGCGTTGTCTTCTTCGTGATCCATGGCGCGGAAATGGATCTCAGCAAACTTTGGGCGGCCGGCGCGGTCGGTGCGGCCTATATCGCATTGCGTTGCGCGGGAAAATATTTCGGCGTCTTTCTCACCGCCGACGCCAGTCGCGACGGGCAGCCGATCCGCCGCTGGCTGGGAGCGACGTTGCTGTCGCAGGCCGGAGCCGCGATCGCGCTGTCGGCCATCGCCGTCGAGCGAGACAAGGCCCTTGGAGAACAACTGCAACACATCATCCTCGGAACCGTCGTGTTCTTCGAATTGGCGGGGCCAATCATGGTTCGGATCGCCGTGCTACGCGCAGGGGAAGTGCCGGTGTCCGCTGCCATTTTTCACACGACCAGTTCGCCGATTGAACAATTGCGGGGCATGGCGTTTCGTATTCTCCAATCGTGCGGCGTCGACCCGCTTAAACGCACTCCTGCCGATCAATTGGATGTCGGCCGCGTAACCAGTCGGAATGTCAAACCGCTCCTGGCCAGCGCGAAATTCGATCAGGTGCTCGACCATATGGAGCACAGCCACGACAACACCTACCCTGTGGTGACCGAGGCGAACGTCCTTATCGGAGTGATTCGGTACCCTGACGTGCGCGACGTCGTCTTTGAACCAACGCTCAAGGAGATTGTGACCGCACTTGACTTGTCCATGCCAGCTAAGAAAGTGCTGAAGCAAAACGATTCGCTGAGCGAAGCCTGGCGCCTGCTCAAAGACGGACGCGACGATTGCATTCCGGTTGTCGCAACGGAACAGCCGCATCAATATCTTGGCGTCGTACGACGGCGCAGTTTGTTGCGATTGTTGAGCGGAAAAGTCAGCCAGTAAGGCGCCGACAGTTAGCCGCGCCTCTTCGCTAGATTAGATCGCGTCTTCGGCCGCGAAATTGTGGGGCGTGACCAGGTCCAGCGAGCACCGCGCGCAGGATGCCGAATGGCACGGCCGCTCTTGACGACGACGCCACATGCGCCGCCGTTGCCGGACGCCAACGACCAATCGTGTCAGCACAGCGAATCCTCCTGCGAGTCACGCCGCAAGCGGCCGGAACCGCTAGATAAACAAAACTGGGGTCGTATCCGCCGTCGCGGGTTTGCACTTCGAATCGCAAACTCAATGCACGACGCTAGGGCGAACAAGATGGTGTTTGACGAACCTCGCGACATGGAATCGACCGCAACCAACGCTGTTGACCCGTGAACGATCTTGCTCAACGCAGGCAGTGAAACGCCGGCAGGCGATCCGGAGAACGCAGCTCGCCGAACAGGAGTTCTATTCGACGGCTGTGCGAGTGGCGCCATCGACAAAATCGATCGCCCCGACGCCGCCTGGCGGTCTTGCGAACTGAAGACCCCTATTCTCCGCGCCTTGCACTCGCACTGCCGGTGCGAGATCTTCGTTGCAGGTGAATCCGTCGACTGTCACTCGTTGCGCGTTATAGAAATGCAGCGCCGGACCCTCCTGGGGCAGAATCTCGACGTTCTTCAGCTCGATGTCACGGGCGTCCATGCAGATCATGCCAGTCTGGGCGGTAATCGAGATGTTCTCCAGCCGAATCTTCTCCGTGGGCATCTCGGGCAGGCCGGCCATGAGCACGGCACGCTCCGCTCCCCGACAGACTACGTTGCGGATTGAAATATCTCGGAATCTGGGCGTTGTGTCGGTCACCGCGGGAATGTCGCCGTCTCGCCGCGCGACCATGCCGTTCTTGTCCAAGGGGATCCCCGCTTCGTAGTGCATGTCGAACAGAATCGCCTGTTCGGCAATATCGATCATGTTGACGTTCTGGATGTCGACGTTGGTCACCAAACCGCCGCGGTCGCGAGCGCTTTTAAAACGAATGCCGACGTCGGTGCCGATGAACACGCAATCACGCACGCGCAGATTGTGCATGCCGCCTAGTTCTTCGCTTCCCGTGACGAAGCCGCCGTGCCCGTGAAAGACGATGCAGTCTTTGATGAGGACGTTTTCCAGCGGTCGGCCGCGGTTTGACTTCATACAGAGCGCGTCGTCGCCAACGTCGACGCGAGCGCCGACGATCTGGACGTTCTTGCATGAGTGGAGATCGATGCCGTCTCCATTTTGCGCGTACCAGAAGTTCAACACCGTGACGCGACGGATCGTCACGTCCTCGCAGTCCGACACGTCGAGACTGAATGACGGCGAATTGCGAAACGTCGCGTCCTCGATCAGCACGCGTCGACAGTCGTCCAATCTGACCAGCCGCGGGCGGCTAATCTTCGTATGCTCCTCTGACGGCCACCACATTTCGTCGTCGTTGGTCAGCACGCCGCCTTGCTTCAACAGGCCTTTCCACTGGCGGTCGGTCATCTTGAACCTCTTCACGGGACGCCAGTTGTCGCCCGCTCCCTCGAAAACGCCGAGGCCAGTGATCGCGACGTTTTCTATGTGAGATCCCGCGATAAGATGGCTGATCTTGCCGCCAGCCGCCCGATAGTCCTTCAAGCTCCCCGAAAACATCACAACGGCGCCTTGCTGGAGATGGAAATCGACGTTGCTGCGGAGCCGAATGGGCCCGGTCATCCACAGCCCCGGCGGGACGATGACCCGGCCACCGCCCTGCGCCGCGATTGCTTCAATAGCTTTGGCGATCGCCTCAGTATTGACCGTCCGGCCATCGGGTGTCGCCCCATAGTCGACAATGCTCACGCTGGCGGCGGGGATGTCCGGCAACTGCACTTCGGGCAAGACGAAATCCGTGGCCGGGTCGGCGTAGCATCGCGCACCGGGATACGGCGCCGCCAACGCAAACAGGGCGCAACACGCAAGCACAGAAAAGCGAGAATTCATGAGGACCTCCGGATTGGAGCGATTTCACGCAGCGGCAAATCGCCGCGGGCTGGGCGTTTCACGGTGACCTGCGACCGCCGCATGACGAGGAACGCTGCAACGCAATCGCGATTCGCATCGACGTGGCGTGGACGAGGCAGAGGGACGAGCGAGTGTTGCACACTCGACTTTGCGCGAACGGACCTCTGCCGAGACCAAGGAGCGTACGACCCGCATTTGTCGATTGCTGTGGGCCACGATTATCGCTGACCGCCGGCGCGCGGGCAACCAGGAACCGCGCACGATGATCTCTGTGCTAACTTGCAAGTTTCGCGCCGGGACGACTTCGGAGGATCCCGTGAATACCCTTGTGCACGTCAAAGCAATTCGCTTGCTAGGGTGCGATCGCCTTGTGGCAGACGCCAAACCAACTGCGATGCAGTCTGAGAGCGGCAGATTGCAACAGAAGGTTCGTTGATACCTGGACTCTGCTGGAATATTGTCGAAGGCGATGCGGGATTCCTCTGTGCGTGATCAGTTCAGGTTTGCTCGTCACGCTGCCGGCCCGGTGGAAGCCGTGATATTCCGGACCGGACGCTCGCTTGACGCCCATTCGGCTGGGGATGTACTTCCTGGCATATCTGGGAAGCGAACGGTCGGGTCGTTCACGAAGAGTGAGGATGAGCCTCCTCTTGAATGCCACTCACACTCGCACGAACAAGGTTGCAATTCGGCATGAATTGCATATCACAGCGCCCACTATACTGGGTCCATGGCATCAAGCAAATCGCGCATTCCGACCGTGGCAAACGACGCTGCGTAGTCGGACATAGCATATGGTAGGATGAGAGTGCCATTGTGTACCGCGGCTCCGCAACTGTAGACGACGTTGGGGACGTATCCCTCACGTTCGTTTTCGTCGGGAGTCAGGAGCGGTTCGCGCAGGCGTCGGATCACCTGCGAAGGGTCGTCTCGATCCAGCAGTAGTGCGCCAATCGAGTATTTGCGCATCGGGCCGACGCCGTGGGTCAGGACCAACCACCCGGCTTCGGTTTCCAAGGGCGACCCGCAATTGCCGATCTGGACGAATTCCCAGGGAAACGTCGGCTTGACGAGAACCTGTTTGGCGTGCCAGAAGTACAAGTTGTCCGAGTACATTAAGAACACGTTCTCACCGTCTTGCCGCGAAAGCATGGCAAATTGTCCGTGAATCATCCGCGGGAACAACGCCATCCCTTTGTTGGCAATCGCCGGCCCGTTGAGCGTGTGCATTCTGAAACGGATAAAATCTTCCGTCTCCAACAGTTGCGGCAGAACGATCTTTCCGTCGTAGGCGCTGTAGGTCGCGTAGTACCGCACTTCGCCGGCATCACTGCGGAATTCAACAAACCGCGCGTCTTCGATGCCGTTGGTCTCGGACGGTCCGTACGGAAAGATGAGCCGTTCGGAGAGAGCGTGATCCGGATAGTATTCTATTTCATAATTGGACTTCGCCAGTGCAATGACTCCGGCGGCAAGGGGAGCGTACTCGGCTCGACGGGCGCGATTCTCGCGGAGGGCAAGCGAAACCGCTCGCTCCAACCGATCGAGCGTAAATGTCTCATCCAAGTCAGCCAACGCATGTTCCGCGAAGCTGCCGTCCAGTCCCAGTTCCACCAGTTTGCGATGAAAGAGCGCCTTCTCGTACAGTGCGTCCGGAGCGACGGTGGGTGGTGTGGCGAACCGCGTCGGTTCGTCGAGCGTGATTGTACACGCGGCGTCGACAATGCCGGTGCGAAACGTGATCGATGACAGATGACCCTCGCCGACAGCCCGTAGGCTAAGCACAAATCGGCGGGAGCCGATCGGCAGTCCGGCTTGGTTCGGGTGCCAGACAATCGAGGGATTGAACAACGCCGCCGACTCGACCGCGTATTCTTGCGTAAAATACGCTCCGATCAGCAGCCGACGGTTTTCGCTGAGAGACGCGTCGGAAAGCAGATGCGCCCGCACGTCGTTGAATCGGGCAAGGAAGAAATCTCGCGGTCGTTGATGGCGCCCGTGAAACTCGTCGAACACTCGCTTCAGTTCCGTGTCGACATCCTGCTCTGTAAGTATCGCGACGCGTGCGATGATGCGTATCCTGCGTTCTTCCGGGAATGGCACGAACGGCCGCAGCACGACGCGTCGGCTGTTAGGAGAGAGGATGATTCCGGTACGATTAACCTGCATGGACCAGCCTTGTGGGCGTCGATTTTTCCGGGGCCGCAGCCAAGTCGACCGTTCCGGCGGAACTGCCCAGTGCCAGCGACGTTTCCAGTGATTCCATCTCGGCAAGCGACATGAGAAAAGCCAAGGTCGATTCCGCGCCTTGATTCTCGTTGATGCGACTCTCTTGAAGTCCGTCGTGACATCCGCCTGTGGTCGTGTTGTAGAGCGAGAGTCCCAGATCGTTGCGACACAAGAACCAGTCGAAGGCCAAGTGAGCTTGCTCGATCCAAAAGGGGTCGACATCCACGTTATGCGCTTCGATGGCCGCGGAGATCATCGAATGCGCCTCAATTGGCTGTTGATCGTATTCCGCCACTGGCTCGCCGCGTCGGCAGAAGCCATTGCAGCCGATCGGGCGAAAGCGACCCTGAGGCGATAACTGCTGAGCTGCCAGCCACCGCAAGGAACGCAAGCCAATTCGCAGGGCGCGCTGGTTGCCGCTCCAGCGTCCGCTCAGAATCAGGGCGTGGGACAGCTTGGCGTTCGCGTAGGAGGCGATTTCTTCGAACCAATGCCAGTCGTCCGTCGCCGTTTGCTCGTATAATTCGATGAGCTTGTCGGTCAGTAAATCGCGCATTTGGTCGACCAGACGATCGCCGCTCAGTCGCCGAAAGTACTCGTGGATGCCGATCAGAGCGAGCGCCCAAGTTCGCGGCGACGTCGTCTCGGCACACGCCGGCAGCGCCTGCTGGAACAATTGCACGGCCCACGACTGAAAACTGCGTCGCTGCGAGCGGCCGGCGCAAGTGCCCAGAGCCCAAACGGCCCGCCCTTGTGAGTCGTCGGAGCCGTCATGCTCCAGCCAGCGGCGGTCGAAGCTCATGAAGTTGCGAAACCGCCCCGTCGAACGATCGAAGGCATGATTCAGGAAAGCCGCATAACTTGACGCGGCGTGGTGCAACTCGCGCGTGTCGCGTCCTAGGTCCTCCAGCAACACCGTCAAGATCAAGGCCCTCGCATTGTCGTCGGTGCAGTAGCCTTCTTTAAAATTCGGGAGAGAATAGGTCGCGTGCTGAAAAATGCCCGTCGAGTCGGTCATACGCAGGACGTGATCGATGTTCATCCTCGGTAGAGCGAGCGGTTGTTCCTGAAGCGTCCGCACGGCGAGCGGCTTCGGAACATGTTCGCGACTCCGGCGGGCTTGCTGAAACGACTCCATGTACAATCCGGCCACGTGGCTCCAGACCATTTCCCGCCCCAAGAGGTACGCTCGTTTCCGCATCGCATGGCGGCGCGGTTCATCCTCGAGCAGGGCGATGATCTCCCGTCCGATCGCCTCCGCGTCCCCGAACGGGACGAGCACGCCGCGGCCATCGGCGAGCAGTTCCTCGGCATGCCAGTAGGGCGTCGAGATGACGGCCTGGCCGCAACCGAAGGAGTAGGCGAGCGTTCCCGAGACAGCCTGCGCGGGGTTCAGATAGGGAGTGATATAAAGATCGGCGGCTCCGATAAAATCAGTCAATTCCGCCAAGTCGACGAAGCGATTGTAGAAAATGACGTGCTTCTGAATCCCTAGCTCTTTGGCCATCCGCTCCAGACTGATTCGATACGCCTCGCCTTCGCTGCGCAACAGGCTCGGATGGGTCGCCCCGAGTACGATGTAAACGAAGTTCGGCACCTGGCGAATCACGGCCGGGAGCGACTGCAAGACGTGTTCGATGCCTTTGTTGGGCGAGAGCAGACCAAACGTGAGCGCGACGTATTTCCCTTCAACGTCAAACTGATCCTTATAGAAGTTGGGGTCGGCAAACGGTCGGTCAGGAATGCCGTGAACGATCAAATCGATCTTCTCGGCAGGAACCTTGTAGTCTTCTGTCAGAACCAAACGACTGCGCTCGGTCATCACGACCAACCGTGAAGAAACCTCCGTCAGGTGCTCCATGACCTTGCGCATTTTGACGTCGGGCGCCGGCAACACCGTGTGCAGCGTCGTGACAACAGGCAGTCGCAGGTCGCGCACGAAGGTTAGGATGTGGCTCCCGGCCGGTCCGCCGTAAATTCCAAATTCGTGTTGCAGTGACACCACGTCAACGTTGCTAAAGTTGAGAAAATCGGCGGCGCGACGGTACGACTCGCGATCTTGTTCAGCAATCTGAAAGCGCACTTCGGGTGCGTACTCATAGGCCCCCGCGATGTCGTCGACTGGCACGACAATGCATTCCGACGGCGCAAATTGTGCGACGGCGCTGCGAAGATCGTGCGTGAAGGTGGCGATGCCGCACTGACGCGGCGGATAGTCGCCGACGAATGCGATTTTGCGTAAATCCGAATAGGCCATATCACCTCTCCAGGTCAAGCAGACGCCGCTCCTCGGGACGAGGCGCGAGTCCGCCAGGAAACCGCGTCGCCACAACGACGCCATCGCATATCAGTCACTTGTCTCGCTGCCCTCAACAGAGCGACGCCAGCAGTTCCTCGCGGCAGAACTCGACGGAACCGATGTTCGAGTCGGCGGAGCCATAGTACATGCGAAGTTTGTCGCCTCGTTCGATCAATCCGGTCGGAAAGACGACGTCCCCGACAAACCCCGTCCGCTCAAAATCGGCCGTGGGCCGCATGATCGGTTCTGGGCTGCGCCGCAGAACGCGCGACGGATCGCAATGGTCCAACAACACTGCACCGGCGCAGTACTCACCGACGCTCCCAGGCGCCCGCGGATCGCCGGCGCCGTGGTAAACTGCAAGCCAACCGTTTTCGACCCGAATCGGGGGCGGGCCGCTGCCGACGCGGCCCGCTTCCCACGGAGCACAACCGCTCAACACCGGTTCATGCCGACCCCAGTGAAACAGGTCCGGCGATCGAGCGAGCCAGATTTCAGGTGACGAGAATCTCGACCCTCCCGTCGGCCGGTGGAGCGCAGCATATTGTCCGTCGATCTGCGCGGGAAACAGGACGACGTCCTTGTTCTCCGGGCAAAAGATGACGCCGTGACGGACGAAAGTTTCAAAGTCGTCGGTGGAAGCCAGCGAGGTGGCGGCGCCGTGCCGCGAGACGGCGACATAGGTGATCCAGAATCTCCCCTGAATCTCGGTGACACGCGGGTCTTCGGCGCCGAATTCCTCCTCCGGCGCATCGGGCAGGAAGGACTGTCCCTCGGTCCACGAAGCCCCGTCATCGTCTCCGGCGCGAAAGACGCGTAGGTGAGAGATTGACGTCAAACGCGCCAGACCATCGCTGCGGCGGCGGACCACGCGAGAATCGGTCAGGTCCCATTCCGCGGTTGGGAACCAGTCGATCACGGCGTCTCCGCTCAGCTCGTATCGCGGCAAAGCCAATAAGCCCGGTCGCGTCTCGCACGGTCTCTCTGCCACTCGCACCAGTAGCACGTCGCGACCGCCGCATTGTGCAGCTCCCGGATTGAAAACGCCGATGACCTCAAACCGCTTGTCAGCGGGAACTAGGTGCTCGGGCCGTAGAATCACTCGTTTACAGCATCGCTCAATCATTGATCACGTCGAGTCGTATCATGTGACATCAGCGTGTGTCTCGCCTCCGTCTGGCGCGATCGCCGCGTCGCGCGCCTCGGCCGCGCGTTTCTCGCGCCGCTTCTTGTCCGCTTGAGTCCCATTGCATTGGGGATGAATCCCGTTTCCTGAATAGGACGGGTGTCCGCACACCGGGCAGGTCTTGGGGCTTGCGTTTCTAATCAGCGGCAGCGGCTTCTTCTCGCTCATCGTCGTACTCCAGGTCGATTGGCAACATTGAGCGCTACGCCCAGGTTTGTTGTCGCAGCATCACTCGTCGCATGGTTCGATTGATCAATACTCAGGCGACACACGCCAGCGCCCCTTCCACGGAAGAACCAGACGCCGACGTCCTTCGGCCCTGGCGGGATGCAACAGAGTGACGTTGCCCATGCGGTCGAGTCCTTCTATCGGTTGTCGAGACGACGTCGACTGGGACGGTCACGCGTAAGTGGACGCGGAATCGGGATGGATATCCGCCGAGGAAACGCCTGCTGAACGACTCGTATCCCGGCGTCGAGGACTTGCTCCACGGCCGTTCGCGCGGTTGCGCCGATGCGTCGGCCTGCGCGGGCGACGTCAGCGAGGGTCATTCGGCGGATCGCCATCTTTCGTTCCTTGGTGGGGAGAGGTTTCAAGATTCAGCAGCGCGTCCGAGCGCGCGAGTTTCTGGTCCATGCGAACAAGCCGACGACGAGCCTCTGTCTTGACGCGCTCGGCGGCGGCGTTCAGCAGTAGCAACCGCTTTAAGTCGGTCACTGCCCCCGAACGATTGCCTTGCGCGTCGTACACCAACGCTCGGTTGTAAAGCGCCATCGCGAGCATTCCCTCGTCGACATGCTCGAACTCGATGACGGCCCGATAGTCCTCCAGCGCGGCTGTGTGCTGTCCACGCTTGGCGCGCAACATTCCACGACGGTAGTGCCATGCGGCACGTCCGCGAGCAGGCGATAGTTTCCTAAACCACGATCTCAACATCGCGTACTGCGGGCGATCAGCCCGCGCCTCCCCATTAGGAACTGACTTGGAGACACGCCCCTGGCATCGCTGTCAGCAGGGCGGCGAGCTTTCGAAAAGAAAGGTCTGAGCCGTAGATCACGCGGAAGCTGCACCACGGCGGGGCGAATCCCTGCCGCATCGGCTCGCTGGCCTTGAAGACAAACGCACCGCTCAAATGTTCGAGAATCGACCGCGCGACTTCGATGCTCTCTACAGACACGCGACAAGCGTACTGGTCGTTCGCCAACCACACGGAGAATGATGCGGGAGCGTTCGTAGGAGGTGCGTTCGTTTCTGAATTAGGGCTTGGAAGATTGCTGCGCCCGACGCTGGGCCGCCAATTGCCGAGATCGCTCCGCGACCCCCAAATATGGCATGCCGTCGGGCAATTCATAGCGTTCGGCGCGAATGAACCACAATGCAAGTCCGCCCGAGTTGTGAGCGGGCTTGTCGTCTGACGTGCCGGCGCGAACGCCTAGCGAGCCCTTCCGGCCCGTCTTCTTCCAGCCCCGGCCTTCCATAATCATCCGCACGACCACTCCGATCGCCTGCCGCAGACGCTTCGACTGCTGCGGATGCAGTCCGGAAAAGAATTGGTTCAGTGCCGGGCGAGATTCCAACTCTCGAACCACGCCGGCCAGAGGCGCTCGGTCGTGGTGAACCTCGGCCTCCTCCATACGTCGTTGGCGTTCCGGGCAACTGAAAAAGGCCAGTACCTCGTCGAACGCTTGGTCAGCGTCATTCGCGACATCGGCGAACGTTCTTCCCCGTTGATCCCGCAGAAAAACCTCGCGAGTGACGACATACGGTTTCATGAAATACCACCCTGGACGGGGCCCCTGGGTCCGGGCTTGCAGATACAAATATTGTACCTGCAAGCCAAGGCGCGGGAAGGGTAAATCCGCGACAAAGGTCCTTCTTTCCCCCGAAACCGGCGAGTCTGCTGCAAGTGCAGGTTTTGACGGGTGAGCGCCGATTGATCATGAATTGTCGGCATCGTCATTTCCACCAACGGGTACGACGCGTTCCAACCGAGTACAGCGCGGTCCAAATAACGCGCGGCGTGGACGATCATTGCCTGTCAGGCGTCCAGCGCAACGAGCCGGCAAGCATCGATGGCGGCCAGCTTGAATTCGACAAAGTCTGGCGACTTCAGCGGTCGACGCGCATGCCGCGATTCTTGACGAGTTTCTCGACCTCCGCGAGCGACGCCATGGTGGTGTCGCCGGGAGTGGTCATGGCCAGGGCGCCGTGAGCGGCGCCGTA
>JAGQOU010000209.1 GCA_020427145.1 Planctomycetales bacterium
ATCAGTTAACGGAGTAATACTAAGTAACTATCCCAAAACGAGCTTAGCTCGTGAGCCGCCACCATCTTCGATACCAGAGCAAGGCGCAGGCGACTTGGATGCAGCCGAGGTAATTGAGCGGGTTTTTATCGTATCGCACCAGCAATCCGCGGCATTTGGAAAGCCATGCGAACGTTCGTTCCACTACCCAGCGCCGCGCTTTGCGACGCCCCCCTTGCGCTTGCGACGTTCCGCGCGAATTGGCCGGATGTGCTCCCCGTAGCCGAACGCTTCGACCGTGTCGCGGGCTTCGGGATTATCGTAGCCTTTGTCCAAGAGCAGCCGCTCGGTCGTTTCAGGACGTTCGACCACGACCGCGTACAGGAGGTCTTCCAAGCACCTTGCGTCGGTCCGGTTGGCCGGCGCGACTATCGCGGACAGCGGACCGCCTCGCCCGTCGACGAGCAGGCTCTTCTTCGTGCCGTTTTTCGCCCGATCCGTCGGGTTGGGGCCGATGTCGGCCCCCCAAAACGCGCTTTGCCCAGCATGGCGTCGGCGGCCTGCCAATCCCACTGGACGCCTCCCATCTCGTCGCACTCCTCGATGATCGTGGCCCAGATCCGCTCCAGCACGCCGTCGGCCCGCCACTGCTGAAACCAGCGATGGTTGCTCGAATCGCTCCCCAGTTCGCGAGGCATGTGATTCCACTGGCAGCCGGTCCGCAGGCGGTAGATGATCGCGTTGAACACCTGCCGAAAGTCGACCCGCGGTCGACCGGTCTCCTTGGGCGGATAAAACGCCAGCAAAATCGGTTCGATGATCATCCACAGGTCGTCGTCGACCTCCCAGATCGTGTCCAAAACTTCCGCTTGCTTCCGCATCTCGCACCTCCTTGTTCGAGTTGCGAGTACAAATAACCAATCCGACTTGCTGATCAAACGGCAGCTTTGGGATAGTTACTGAGGGCCCGGAGGCCCCGAGTGTTTGGCGCCCCAGGGCTTCCACAGACCCGTACGTGCGAACAATATCGCATATAGTTCCCCAAGTCATGGTTTCGCTGTATCACGAAGCAGGACGTGACCGCGATAAGAAGGATGTAGCGAACGGCGCCCGAGTGTCGAGTTCGAGCGATTCCTATTTCATCTCAGGCACTTCGCTACGCTGAGGCTCGAGCACTCCCAACGCCCGGATCTCCTTGCGCAGGCTGGCCCTTGAGATCCCCAGCATTCGCGATGCTTTCGCCTGATTGCCGCGAGTATGCTCCAACAAGCGGGTAAGGAGTTTCCGTTCGGCTTCTGCCAGGCATTCCGAATAGAGTTCGTCCGTACCGGCTGCAAGTCGCTCATCGACAAACCGCCGCCAATTGGTCAAGAACCAATCGCTCTCGCCCTCGCTGACCGCCGGCGCCTGAGGCTCGACCCGAGGCCGCAGGGCCAGACGCAGAGTCTCTACGTCCAGCATCAAGCCTGGAGCTTCGACAAACGCGCGTCGCAGCAATGCTTGCAACTCGTCAAGATTGCCCGGCCACGGCTGCTCGAGCAGCAGATCAATCGCTTCGGCGGAAACGCGCGCTACCGCGCCCCCGTTGTCATCCTGGCGAAGCTGTGCCGCAAAGCGACTCGCAATTTCCGGAATGTCTTCGCGCCGTTCGCACAGGGGCGGAATGTAGATCTCACAGGCGGTCAACAGAAAGTAGAGATCGGGACGAAACCCGCCGCCATCGACGCTCGTCTTGAGCCCGACGCTATCAGAGGCAATGATTCGCGGCGAGCTTAGCGCGTCCTCGTGAGATTCGTGCGAAGTTTGCAGGTGGCCTAGCAGTTCGGTTTGCACCGCTAAAGGCATCGTGCGGATCTCTTGCAGCATGAGTGTGCCATCGGCAGCCTGAGCCCAGAGTCCCGCGGGTTCGTCGCGCCCGCCAAAAAGTGCTGCCTGCAATCGCCGCTCGTCATATGCTGGACAATGCAAGGTGAGGAATCGGCCGGTCCGCGAATCGGCATGCAGATGAATCTGCTGGGCCACCGACTCCTTGCCGACGCCTGGTTCGCCAAGGATCAACACAGGCGAAACCGTTTCCGCAAAGCGTCCGATCGCACGAAAGACGTCGAGCATGACTGGCGAGCAACCGACGAGTTCACTGATCGAACCAACGTCGGGCGACTCGTCAGACTGAAACTCCGCGCGATCAATATGCTGATCGCGGAAGCTCACAGCCCTGGCGATGGCGTTGCGGACCTTCTCGGGATCAAGAGGCTTCGCCAGAAAGTCGAACGCGCCATACTTTGCCGCTTCGATCGTCGCTGGCCCGCTGGTCCGAGACTGGACGAAGAGGACCGGTGCGAGGGGATCCACCTCGAGAATGTGCCGCAGCACGTCTGCCCCATAGGCGTCGGGCAAGATCGCGTCGAGCAGCACGACATGGGGTCGTCGGGCCCGGATCAGGTCAAGGCCTGACGCCCCCGTGGTGGCTGAGATCACGGTGAACCGAGAGCGGTCCAACATGCCGCGCAGCACGTGGGCAACGGTGGGATCGTCATCAATGACGGCGACAAGGTGCGGCGGTGAGTTCGACACGGGCAACTGACGGCCGGTCGGGAGGGCACGGGGCAAAACCAAACAGCAGTACACGGCATTTTTTGTGCCGTTTTCCTAGCCGCGAGGCGATTGCTCGACAGGCTGCGTCGTGTGAGCTCCAGATCTCGCATAATCCCAGCGGCCTGGCTCCCGGGACTCTCGCAGGCCGTCGCACTGCGCAACCGTTGCGCTGTCGCCGAAGCGGGCAACCACTGCATCAATCGATGCACCTCCGATCCGCGGACGCCGACTCGCCAGTCGACCCGCCACGCGGGAGTGTTCGACGTGGCGCGGTCGGGCAAGTGGCGCCGGCCCTAGCAGTTCTATTGGGGGGGTGTTTGTAGAGCGCCGAAAACGACCAATAACGGTTGTCCGGCGTCGCCGCCCCTGCGAGGCAAAGGCAACGCGACGTCAATGCGACCACAGCGGCTGCTTGGATGCGCCGCGACGACTGCCGCCGCCCCTCAGAATTGTTGTACGGAGACAACAGACGATGAAACATCCGATTTGGTCGTGCGCGCTTGCCGCCGCGGCGACCGCTCTGTCCTCGGCATGGGCCGGCCCCCCAACGCCCAATC
Source organism: Planctomycetales bacterium (assembly GCA_020427145.1). Lineage (GTDB taxonomy): Bacteria > Planctomycetota > Planctomycetia > Pirellulales > Lacipirellulaceae. The sequence goes on from JAGQOU010000209.1 coordinate 3,132, forward strand.
CTTGTGCCGCCTCACACAAGGGAGTGTTCTACCTCAATGACTTCAGCTATCTCGACGATCCGAGCTTCGACGGTTCGTGTCTGGGCGATAGCTTCAAGCTCCTTCCGGTCGCCGAGGGCAACCTGGGCACGCTTGATGTGGGCGGCGAATTGCGAATGCGCTACCATCATGAACGGGGCATGGGTCAGTCGATGGGCCTCACTCGTTTTGAGGACACAACGACGAACTTCTGGCTGACCCGCCTGCGCACCTATGCCAACTGGCAAGTCGCCGACGGTTTGCGGTTCTACTGCGAAGGAATCTATGCCGACGCATCCAGAGACGACGGCAACTATACACGGCGGAGCATTGACACCAATTACGGCGATTTTCTCAACCTGTTCGTCGACCTCGGGCTGACCGAAAACACGACGCTCCGCGTGGGCCGTCAGGAACTGCTTTACGGCAGCCAGCGATTGGTATCGCCACTCGATTGGGCGAATACGCGACGGACGTTCGAAGGAGCTCGCCTGTTGTACAATGACGGCGACTGGGCGGCCAACCTCTTCTACACCAACCTCGTCGTTGTCAACCCCACCGAGCTGGACAAAGCCGACTACGACCAGTCGTTTTACGGATGCTACTCGACGTACTCCGGATTCGAGTCGTACACCGTCGACGCCTACTACTTGGGATATGACAACGAGCACACGGGCCCCCCGAACGCGGGACAGGATTTCTCAATTCATACCCTTGGCCTGCGAGTCAACGGCTCGCTGACCGACAAGTGGCTCTTCGAAATGGAGGGCGGCCCGCAATTCGGTCGTCAAAGCGGATTGGGCCTCGACCAAGACGCAATGTTCGCCACCGCCGGTCTGGGGCGCACGCTCGGCGACGTGATGCCGTGGAGTCCGACCATGTGGTTTTACTACGACTATGCGGCCGGCAACAACATCGGCGGGAACTGGAACCGCTTCAATCAACTGTTCCCGCTGGCGCACAGGTACTTCGGCTTCATCGACGCCGTGCAGCGCGCGAATGTCGAATCGCCCAACGTGCTGTTGACCATGAATCCCAGCGCCAAGACGACGCTGTTGTTCTGGTATTGGCACTTCATGGCCAACCAAGACACGGACATTATTCCGGCAAATGGCGGCACGCCGCCGCAGGGCATTAGCAAGGATTACGGCGACGAGCTGGACGTCGTCGCCCAATTCGGTCTCTCGCCGAGTTCGAACATTCTGTTCGGCTGGTCGCACCTGTGGCGCGGCAACAAGATTCTGGCGCCCAATGACGCCGATTTCTTCTACACTCAGTACACGCTGAATTTCTAGCCCAGCGCCGAGGGCCCGCCGCACGACTCAACTCGTCGGCGACGGGACTTTACCAAACCGCTTCGAACGCCTTGGCGACGCCGCGTCGCCAAGGCGTTGTTTTTCTTGCGGAGACGACTCGACGGCAGCGGCGATTGGGCCCCCCTTTGCGCGTGCTGTCAAAGACAGACATGCGTCTGGTGACGCCGATCGCCAAGAGACCAGCTCAGTACACGTCGCGGACGTACCGCCCTTCTTGCCGCATGCGCGCGACGTACTCCCCGGCTTGCTCGGGAGACAGTTTGCCGTGCTCAGCGATCAGTTCGTGAAGTGCACGGTCGACGTCGACAGCCATCCGCTTGGCATCGCCGCATACGAAGAAGTAGGCTCCCTGCTGAAGCCAATCGTACAACTCGGCGCCAGCCTGTTGCATCCTGTGCTGCACGTAGATCTTCTCGGCCTGGTCGCGGCTGAACGCCGTGTCGAGCCGCAGCTGCTCCGCGTCGCCGAGCGCTTCCAGTTCTTCGCGGTACAGAAAGTCTGTTGCGCTGCATTGATCGCCAAAAAACAACCAGTCTTTGCCTGCGGAGCTGCTTGCGATACGCTCTTCCAAGAAAGCGCGAAACGGCGCGATGCCCGTGCCGGGGCCGACCATGATCATGGGGACGTCCGGTGAAGAGGGAACAGTGAAGTCGCGGGAGGCATGCACGAAGACCCGCACGTCGTCGCCCGGCTGCAGACGGTCGGCAAACATGGTCGAGGCAACGCCTTTACGCGGCCTGTCGCGCAGATTCCGTTCGACGCGGCCCACTGTGAGATGCACTTCACCGGGACGCGCTTTGGGCGAGCTGGCGATTGAATAGAGTCGCGGCTGCAATCGACCCAAGCGGTCGACAATCTCCTGCACCGCAGGCTGCGCGGATGATACAAGATGCAAGATGTCGAGTACGTCGTGCTCGCCGCAGGCGTCGTTTTCAATGATCTGCCGCAGGGCGGTGCGCTGTTCCGCGTCCTCAACCGCGGTTGCCAGCAGCTCCACCAGTTCTTCCTCCACAGCAGCCAAGTCACAGTCGCGTCGCAACGCTTCGCGCAGCGCGAGCGAGGCGCCGGCGGGGCTGGCAACCAATTCGTCGCCGGTGGCGCCCAACGCCGCAATCACAGCTTCGACAAGCTCGTCGCAGTTGGTGGGATAGACGCCCAACGCATCGCCAACGCGGTAGCTGACGCCCGCCCCCGATAGGTCGATCTCGACGTGTGCCGTATGCTTCGCCGACTCGTCTCCGTTGAGATTGCGGACGGATTTGATCGTGGCGATCACCGGATTTTGCCGAGTGCCGACGGCGGCCGGTTTGGCAGGCGTCGTCGCGCCACCCGTGCCGCTCGCACCACCGCTTTCCTTGAGGATGGTCTTGAGCGCCTTGGCCGTTTCGCCGCCGCCGGGCGAGCAGAGTGTCAGGCAGTTCTCCGCGCCCGCCGCAATCGCCTCCGAGTAGGTTTGGCAGAGATAGCCGCACGCGCCGCAATCGAGCTGCGCCATCGCCGCCATCAGCTTGCGCTCGAGCGGTTTGTCCCGGGCCATCTCCAAGCGTTCGACGATCGTCAGCGCTGGATCGTGCCACGGAAACTCCTCGGCGGGCTCGACGGCGGCGGAAGCTGAAGCGTCCTCCAGCAATCCGGCGTCGGCGCCGTTGCCGTTGACCACGGCGGCCGCGCGGCTTTCGCTCGTCAGGCCTAATATTACTCCGTTAACTATGGC
>JAGQOU010000210.1 GCA_020427145.1 Planctomycetales bacterium
CTCCATTGCCACGACCGCCACGGCGCGCAACGTTGCCTCGACCGCGTCGAGCAGATCGTCGACCGCCGACTTGAGCTGCTCTTTTCCCGAATCGGAAATCTTGCCTTCGTCGTCGATGCCGCTGTAGGCCTGCTTGCGCAGCGTGGCGAGTTGCTGATCGAGTTGGGCCAAATCGTTCTCGGCGGCAGCGGCCGAAAGGGTCATCATCATCGCCGCGTCCGGCTCAAAGAAACCGGCGAAGTTCGTCGTCGCGTCGTTGTTCTTGGACATCTCCTTGGCCAGTTTGCTGTCGGGGATCGCGGTCATCACGACGTCGAAGCCGACTTTCGCGTTCTCACCGTCGATCGACAGGCCAATGGTCAGCTTGTCCAACTCGTCAACGGCCTGCTTCATTTCGTCCAGGCCCTGTTGCAGCTGCACCTTGCGGGCTTCGTAGTCGGCGTCCGACTCTTCCGGCAGTCGAGTCATGCTCTGATCGGCCGCCTGGCTGATCATCTCGATCGCTTGCTGCCGCCACGCCGGCGGGATGTTCTGCACCATGACTTTGGCCGCTAGGTCGTACTCGTCGGTCAGTTCGGTCAGCATTCCGCCCAAGTCGGCGGGGGCGCCGTCGAAGGCGGTGGGGGCGATCGACAGCAGCAGCCACCCTCCGACCGGTTTGCCGAACAGCGGCATCCCCGGCGATTGGATCTGCATGATCCCGTCGCCCATGTCTTCGGCGGTCACGCCAAACTGCTTGGCGACCTCCAGCAGCGCGTCGGAGTCGGTCACGGGAATGCAGATCAGCGGCTCGGGCATGCCATTGTTGGACTGTAGCACCACGCCAATCGGCTGGGTCTTATCGAGTCCCTCGAGGCCTTTGTTTTGCGTGAACATGCCGATCATCATTTCGGCCTGCTGCGAGGCCTGCATTTGTCCGGTCAGCCCGCCGATGAAATCGATGTCTTCCATCAGGGCGTCGTAGCCGCTAAACGCGATCACGGCCATCGGCTCGGCGGCGCGAGCGGCGGGGGCGGCGGTGGAAACGCCGCCTAACACGGCGGCCGCCAGGGCGACGCCAGCCAATCGAAAACGGCAAAGGGACGTGATCACGACAGGGAACTCCTAAAGGGCAAATGTTGTTCAAGAGACAGCGACGTGGACTGTACGAAACGTCGACGCCGGTCGTTCAGACTCTCGTGCAGGGGGAAATACGTACAGGGAGAACGACGAGAGTGTGTCGATTCCCGCACCTGCATAGATCCCCCACTTGCGGCAGTGTACCGGGTCGGCGGGCCGGCTCCACCCCCAGAAAGTCGATTCGCCCGAGAAGCCAAAAGCTTGCCCGGAGCTTGCAAATACTTGGGAAGCGAGCAGAACGAGCGCGCAGAATCGGCCGTTCGGCGGCGCGGGGCCTAAGCTGGTCCCGCCGGGGGAGGCCAAGCAACTCGCCAGCCCTAGGGGGGCGCCGGGCGCCGCTTTAGCGCTCGCGGTAGGTGATCCGACCTTTGGTCAGGTCGTACGGCGAGAGTTCAACCCGAACCTTGTCGCCCGGGACGATGCGAATGAAATACTTGCGCATCCGCCCGGCCACGTGCGCGGTCACGGAATGTCCGCCCTCGATTTCCACGCGAAAACGCGTGTTCGCCAGCGCCTGAGTCACGACGCCCTCGACTTCGAGGGCTTCTTCCTTTTGCTTAGCCATAAAACTCTCGTTGCCGCCGCGGCGGTCGCGATTCACGCGATCGCGACACTCGCCTCGACGAGAAAATCCAGAGGACGACGAAGCATCGTCCCGAATCCTACTATGATATCACCCGATTCCCGGGAGTCCAACACCGGCCCCGCTTTGCCCGGGCGCGGAGCCGGCCGGACGCGTGGGCGGGATTCGATCCGTCGCGCCCGGCAGATTGATCTTGTCGAATCGCCGCCGGGCGGGTCTGCTGCCGCGGTCCGATTGGGCGGGCTGGGCGGGTTACACAATCGCGCTGCCCCCTCCCTGGGGCAAACGAGGCCGTTTGGTGCAAGTTGTTACCCGACAACAGTTTGACGTTTCCCCCGCACGGCGCGACAATTGAAAGATTCGCCGTCGACACCACTGCCGGCGCGGCCGATGATGTCGCGGCTCGCCCGGTCTCGTCTCTCCGGGGGCGCATTTCCCGCGGCCTGCTTATGTCTGATGAATTGCGTCGAGGATCTGTCGTGAGCGACGAGTACGCTGGTGAAGAATCGCGGTTGCCAGATGAGGACTCGATTCGTCGTGCGAAGCAGGAAATCCAGTCGCTGGTGCAGGAAGTCGTCGATCTGGCCAAGCGCGAGGTCGAACCGGCCGAGTTTTACGCGGGACTGCTCGATCGTTCGATCGCCGCCCTGGCCGCCCCCGGCGGCGTGGTGTGGTCCATCGAAGAGGGCGCCGGCCTCAAACTCCAGTACCAAGTGAATCTGCAGCAAACGGGCCTGGTGCGCGATCCGGCGGCCCAAATGCAGCATGCCCGCCTGCTAGCACAGATCGCCGAAAAGGGCGAACCGAGCCTCACGCCGCCGCATTCCGGCGTCGGCGGCACGGGCGACGACCGCGATCAAGTTGCGGCTAACCCCACCGACTTCTTGCTGGTCGTGGCGCCGATCGTCACCGACCAGGGCGTTGACGGTCTGGTCGAGATCTTCCAACGCACCGGCGCCCGCCCCACCGCCCAACGCGGTTATCTGCGGTTCATGGTGCAGATCTGCGAAATCGCCGGCGAGTACCTCAAGACCCGCCGACTGCGGAGCTTTGTCAGCAAGCAGTCGCTGTGGGAGCAACTCGAGAGCTTCACCTCGCTGGTTCACGAGAAACTCGACTCGCGCGAGACGGCCTACACCATCGCCAACGAAGGCCGACGGCTCGTCGGTTGCGACCGCGTGACCGTGGTGCTGCGCAAAGGGAGCAAATACGTCGTCGAGGCGATCAGCGGGCAGGACACGTTTGATAAACGCTCGAACGTCGTGCGGCTGCTGCGCAACCTGGCGCGCGTCGTGGGGCGCAGCGGCGAAGACCTGTGGTATGCCGGCGACACCGCCGACCTCGCGCCGCAGGTGGAGAAGGCGGTCAACGCCTACGTCGACGAATCGCATACCAAGCAGCTCGCCGTGCTGCCGCTGCGGGAGATCGAACCCAATGCCGACGACGACGAAGCCAAGAAGCGGCGCGAAAACATCCTCGGCGTACTGGTGATCGAGCAACTTGTCGACGGCAAGCAGCCCGACGGGCTGATGCAGCGCGTCGACGTGGTCCGCCGGCATAGCGGCACGGCGCTCACCAACGCGGCGTTTCACGAGAGTTTGTTCCTAATGCCCTTGTGGCGGCTGATCGGCAAGAGCCGGGTGCTGGTCGCGGCGCGGAACCTGCCGAAGACAATCGCTGCGGCGCTGGCGATCGGCGCGGTGATCACGGCGCTGTGTCTCGTGCCGTATGATTTCACCGTGACCGCTGACGCAAAGCTGCTGCCAGAGCAGCGGGCCAACGTGTTCGCCGAGTTGGACGGTATGATTACCAGCGTCAAGAAAACACATGGCGAAGAGGTGACGGCCGGCGAGGTGCTTGCCACGCAGCGCAGCAGTGCGCTGGAAGAGCAGTTCGTATCGCTCTCCAAGGAACTAGACACGGTGCAGGAGCAGATTCGCTCGGTCGAGCTTCGCCGCCGCAAGCTCAACCGGGCGACGACGCGTGAGACGGACCTGGACGATGTGATCGCCGAGAAGGCGCGACTGGAAAAGACGCGCGAGGGGTTGCTCAAACAACTCGAACTGCACGAACAGCAGCGCGAAAGACTGGAGATTCGCAGCCCCATTAATGGCGAGGTGGTCACCTGGAAAGTGAAGGAGCTGATCGAGGGCCGCACGGTGCGGACCGGCAATCGGTTGATGGAAATTGCCGATCCCTCGCAGGGCTGGGAGTTGGAGATGTTCGTGCCCGAGGCGAAGATGGGGCACATCATGGCGCAGCTCGACGAGATGCGCCGCTCCGATCCCGAGGCGCAGTTGAGCGTGACCTTTATTCTCGCCACGCACCCCTCTGAGAAGCTGACCGGTCGCGTCGTCGAGATCCACTACAACGCCGAGGTCGAGGGGGACGAGGGCAACACGGTGCGCATGGACGTGGAATTCGAGCAATCGCAACTGAAGCGGTTGGTCGCCGATCCGGCTCGCGATCTGAAGGTGGGCGCCGACGTCAAGGTGAAGGTCCACTGCGGCCGCGCGGCGGTGGGCTATGTGTGGTTCCACGAACTGTGGGAATTCATTCAATCGCGGATTTTGTTCCGTCTGTAAAAAGATTCAGGCGCCGCTCGCGCGTCGCCGCCGACGAGGAGTTGCCATGCTTTGCCGCTCGTTTGGGTTGCTGCTGGCCGCGGGGTTTGCGGTTGGTGCGTTGCCTGGCGCCGCTGAGGCTCAGGAGGTTACGGTCAATACCACGATCTGGGCCGTTCAAGACGTGCGCATCGCCGCCGAGGAGGCAGGGGTCTTGCGGCACATGCAGATCCACGAGGGCGATCGTCTGCTGGCAGGCGAGGTGATCGCCAAGGTGGACGACCGGCAAGCGCAAGCTGCCGAGAAAATCGCCAAACTCAAACTGACCGCTGCGCGCAAACGCGCCGAGGACGACATCGAGTTGCGCTACGCCGATGCAGCGGGCAAGGTCGCTCGCATCGACTACGACAAGGACGTGCAGGTCAACTTGAAGAAGCCCGGCACGATTCCCGACATCCAGATTCGCCAGAAGGAATTGGTGTGGCGCAAGTCGCTGCTGCAGTACGAAAAGGCAGGCAACGACCAGGTGCTGGCCAATATGGACGCCGACGTCTACCAGGCGGAACTTGAGGCGGCGAAACTGGCCGTCGAGCGCCGGACCATTCGGGCGCCCTTCGACGGCGAGGTGCAAACGCTCTTTATGCATGAGGCCGAGTGGGCGAACCCGGGCGACCCCATTTTGCGGTTGGTGCGACTCGACCAGCTTTACGTCAAGGGCCTGGTCAGTGCGGCTGAGTATGACCGCAACGAACTGCAGGGTTGCCCGGTCTCCGTCATGGTTTCGCTGGCCCGGGGGCGTCAAGCGACGGTCGCCGGCAAAGTGGTGTTTGTCAGTCCGCAGATTCAAGAAGGCACGGATGACTACGAGGTGACGGCCGAAGTGGCGAACGAACAGGTCGACGGGTTCTGGAGGGTCAGTCCGGGGTTGGTCGGCACGATGACGATTCACCTCAGCCAACGTCCCAACTGATCGTAGCATTCGCGGCAAGCCCCGCGCCGGGAGGGTCGTCTGGCGTCGACCGCCCACGAGATAGGACCTTGCGGCGGCGCATTGAGAGTCCGCCAATTCGCCGCCCGCGCCTCGCAACTCGCGCCCCCTTCGCATGCCCACCCTCTCCGACAGCATCGTCTCTAGCAGCTCGCGGAAGCTCGCGATCCGCGTGCGCCCCGATCTGAAGGCGCGTCGGCAACGCTACCAGGGGCGCGTCTACTGGGTCGTCAAGGACCCGGTGGGCCTGCAGTATTTTCGCTTCGAAGAGGAAGAGTTCGCCATCCTGCAAATGCTCGACGGCGATTCGAGTCTCGACGAAATTGCCGAGCGGTTTGAAGCCGATTTTCCGCCGCAGACGATCCGCGTGGAGGAACTGCAGAACTTCATCGGCATGCTGCATCGCAGCGGGTTGGTGCTGTCCGACTCGCCGGGGCAGGGGACGCAGCTCAAAGAGCGCCGCGACGAACGCAAGCGGAAAGAACTCATCGGCGCCGCGAGCAACATTCTCGCGTTCCGCTTCCGCGGATTCGACCCCGAGCGGATTCTCAACTGGCTGCTCCCCGTGGGGCGGTTCTTCTTCTCCGGGCCGATGACCGCCTTCAACCTGCTGCTGGTGTCATGCGCACTGACGCTGGTGATGGTGGAGTTCGACCTGTTCCGCTCGCGGCTGCCGTCGTTTCACACGTTCTTCAACGCCCAGAACTGGCTCGCCCTGGGGGCCACGCTGGCGGTGACCAAGGTGCTGCACGAGTTCGGCCACGGCCTGAGTTGCAAGCACTTCGGCGGCGAGTGTCACGAGATGGGGGTCATGTTTCTCGTGCTGACGCCGTGCCTGTACTGCAACGTCAGCGACTCGTGGATGTTGCCCAGCCGGTGGAAGCGGGCCGCCATCGGCGCGGCCGGCATGTACGTGGAGGTCGTGCTCGCCTCGATCGCGACGTTCGTTTGGTGGTTCAGCGAACCGGGGTGGCTGAACTATATCTGCTTGAACGTGATGTTCGTCAGCTCGGTGAGCACGATCATGTTCAACGCCAATCCGCTGCTGCGCTACGACGGCTACTACATTCTCAGCGACCTGATGGAAGTGCCCAACCTGCGGCAAAAAGCCACCGACATTCTCAACCGCAAACTGCGAAAATGGTGTTTGGGGCTGGAAGAGCCGGACGACCCGTTTCTGCCGAAGCGGCACCAGGCGCTCTTCGCCCTGTTTACCGTGGCGTCCTTCCTGTATCGCTGGGTCGTGTTGCTCTCAATTCTGTACTTCTTGAACAAGGTGTTCGAGCCGTACGGCCTGAAGGTGATCGGCCAGACAATCGCCATGGCGTCGATTTGGGGCCTGTTCGCCGCCCCGTTGTGGAAGGGTTACCAATTTTTCAAAGTGCCGGGGAGACTTACCAAGATGAAACGGCTGCGGATGTACGTCACGCTGCTGGTCGTCGCGGCCGCTTTCGCCGCGGTGCTGCTCGTGCCGTTGCCCTCGCACGTGTATTGCCCGTTCGAGGTGCAGCCGCGGGGGGCGACGAGCGTCTATGTCGACTCGCCGGGCCGGCTGGTCGAGGTGAACGTGGAGGCCGGCGACCCCGTCGAGGTCGGGCAATTGATCGCCCGCTTGGAGAATGAGCCGCTGCAGATGGAGATCCTGAAGCTGGAAAGCCAACTCGCGGCCTACGAGACGGAATTGAAGAGTTTGCAGCGATTGCGACTGCACGATGCCTCAGCCGCGATGGAGGTGGACGTGGTCGAGGAGAAGATCGCCGCCGCCAAGGATCAGCTTGCGCAGCAGCGCGACGAATACGCCCGGCTGACGATCAAGGCCCCCGTGTCAGGCGTCGTCATTCCGCCCCCGCCTGCGCCGGAACACAAGACCGACCCCGAGGTGGAATTGCCCGAGTGGTTCGGCAGTCCGCTCGACCCCGAGAACCGCGGCGCGCTGCTCAATCCCGAGGGTCCGCGCAACATGCTCTGCCAAATCATCGATCCGCAAGCGTGGGACGCGGTAATGGTGATCGACCAGGACGACGTCGACCTGGTGCAGGAAGGACAACGGGTGCAGCTGCTGTTGGAAGAAGCCGCGTGGCACGAGTTTGACAGCAAAATCGACCACCGCGCCACCGACGCGATGGACTCGACCCCCATGCGACTGGCCAGCACGTCCGGCGGTCCGGTCCCGGCGCAGGCGGAACCCGATGGCGTGATCCGGCCGCTCAACACCAGTTATCAGGCCACTGCGCCGCTGGACGCCGCCGGCGGCCTGCTGCGCAGCGGCCTCACGGGGATCGCGCGCATCACAACGCCGAAACGAACGCTCGGGCAGCGGCTGTATCGATACTTGAGCCGCACGTTCAATTTCGAGATTTGACCCTCAACTGCGGCGGCTGCAAAAGCAGCCGCAGAGGCGGGGACGTCGTGCAGCGATGCCCGCCGAGAAGCACGCGGCTGCTTCTCTCCCTGACGAATGAACTGCAGATGAACGCGGATGATTGCAGCTTGTAAGCCTTTTATGTCCGCGCGCCTCGATCCGCGTTTCGCCGCGTTGATTCGCGGGGCCCTGCTCGCGTTGCTGCTCGGCGGTTTAGTGGCGCCCATCGCCCGCGGCGAACCGCGCCGCGTGAACGCCGACCGTGTCGCCGCCGCCGGCGTGCGCGTGCTGGAGGGGCGCCACTTGCGGCTCTTCACCGACCTGCCGTCTGAGCCGGCGGTGGACGAACTGCCCGCCGTGTTCGACGCAGCCGTGCCGCAATGGGCCGCGTATTTCGGCGTCGACGAGTCGAAGACCGCCGCGTGGCAGGTGCAGGGCTACCTCATCGACGACCGAGCGACCTTCGCAGCGTTGGACCTCATGCCCGAACAGAACCCCGATTTCGCCAACGGCTTTGCGACGGTCGACGAGTTGTGGCTCGTCGAGCAGCCCAGCGACTACTACCGTCGGCACCTGCTGTTGCACGAGGGAACGCACGCCTTCATGCAGCGCTTCCTCGGCGGCGCCGGCCCGGGGTGGTACATGGAAGGCACGGCCGAACTCCTCGGCGCCCACCTATGGAATCCTCCAACGGACGTCCGGCGCAGCAAGCTTCAACTCGCCGCGTTCCCCGCCACGCGCGACGCCGTCCCCATGTGGGGGCGCGTGAAGACCATCCGCGACGCGGCCGCCGCCGGCCAGTCGTGGCCGCTCGACGCCGTGATCGAACTCGACAACACGCGCGCCCTCGGCGTCGAAGGCTACGCCTGGAGCTGGGCGCTTGCCGCGCTGTTGGACGGTCATCCGCAGTTTCGCGACCGGTTTCGCGCGCTGACCGCCGCGGCCGCCGACCCGCAATTCAACCGCCGGTTCCGCGCCGCCTACGCCGCCGATTGGGGCGACCTGCAAGCCGAATGGCAGGCCTACGCCGCGACGCTGGACTACGGCTACGACTTCGCGCGAATGGCGATGATTCACCGCCAGCCAACGGAACTGGCGAGCGGCTCGGCGCAGGCCGCAATTCGGGCCGATCGCGGCTGGCAATCGACCGGCGCAGTGCTGCTGGCCGGGCGCACGTATCGCGTCACCGCCGCGGGTCGCTACGTCATCGCGGTCGATGGCGACGGGCCGTGGCCCTGCGAACCGGGCGGCGTCACCCTTCGCTGGCACGCCGGTCGTCCGCTGGGCGAGTTGCTCGCCGCGCTGCGTCCGGTGGGCGCTGACGCTGAGGATGAACCGGCGGGTCCGCGCGACTCGCTCGCCGCCGCCGCCGATCTTTCGCCCATTGCCAGCTTCGCCAGCCCGCTGCCGGCGGGCCTCGGCGCGACGATCACGCCCACCCGCGACGCCGTTCTCTACCTGCGCGTGAACGATTCTCCCGCCGAACTGGCCGACAACGCGGGGGAATTGCAGGCGACGATCATGGCGATCAGGTAGGAGGTTCTTTGACCTCACAACTCCGGCCGTGTTATTCTGCACGCTAGCTCAGGAGATTCATGCGATGCCCGACGCCGCCCACGACCTCGCCGCCTTCACCGCATTCGCCCAGGCCCGCCTTGGCGCCGGCGAACAGGTGTCGCTTGACGAGTTGTACGATCAGTGGCGTCTTGCTCAGCCAAGCGACGACGACGTCCAGGCCGTCCAGGCGGCCCTGCGCGACATGGCAGCCGGCGAAACGGGGCGGCCATTTGACGAATTCGCCGCCGAGTTCCGCGCTCGGCACGGACTGACGAACTGAGCGATGGCGTATCGGATTCGCGTTTTCCCGGCGGCCGAACAGGACGCGGACGCAATCTATTGCTATCTCGCCAAGCGTTCACCGGCGGGGGCTGCGCGCTGGTGGCAGGCATTGCAATCCGCGCTCGTCGAAGCGGCGGCCGCTCCAGAGCAATGCTCGCGCCTCGCGGATTTTGACTCCAGCGGATGCGATGTGCGGCAATTTCTCTTCAAGACGCCGCGAGGCCGGTACTACCGCGGCGTGTTCGTCATTGTGGAGCAGGAACTGCGGCTGCTCCGAGTGCGCGGGCCGGGGCAGCCGCCGCTGGCGCCACACGAGACGATCGGGCAGTAGCTGGCGTTTTATTCGTCCGATCACCGCCGATTGACTTCTCGGGTGTTCGCTTTGACAATACACACACTCGCGTTAACTGCCGACGAGGTCGTCAGTTGCATTCGCGCCGCCGGCGCCGGGCCTTGCCGTCCGCCGCGCCGCTGCGATCCGACTCCACCTTTATGCACCCCATTTTGCGCCGATGACCAATCTGCTTGCCTCCGCTGATCCCGAAGTCTGGGCCGCCGTTGCCGACGAGAGTCAACGGCAGCAGGACGGGCTGGAGATGATCGCCAGCGAAAACTACACCAGCGCCGCCGTGATGCAGGCGGTCGGCAGCGTGCTGACCAATAAATACGCCGAGGGCTATCCGGGGCGTCGTTATTACGGCGGGTGCGAGCACGTCGACGTCGTCGAGGACCTGGCGCGAGACCGCGCCAAGCAGTTGTTTGGAGCCGACTTTGCCAATGTGCAGCCTCACTCGGGGTCCCAAGCGAACACCGCGGTCTACCTGGCGGCGCTCGAGCCTGGCGACACGGTCTTGGGCCTCGATCTAGCCCACGGCGGCCACCTGACGCACGGGATGAAGCTCAACATCTCGGGCATGCTTTACAACTTCATCAACTACGGCGTGCGTCAGGACGACCATCGCATTGATTTCGATCAAGTCGCGGCATTGGCCAAGGAGCACAAGCCAAAACTCATCGTGGCCGGGGCCAGCGCATATCCCCGAGAGATTCCTCACGACAAATTCGCTGAGATCGCGCGCAGCGCCAAAGCGAAATTGATGGTCGATATGGCCCATTACGCGGGGCTCGTCGCGGCCGGTTTGCATAACAACCCCGTGCCGTATGCCGACTACGTCACCACGACGACGCACAAGACGCTGCGC
>JAGQOU010000211.1 GCA_020427145.1 Planctomycetales bacterium
CCTATGGGGACGCCCGCTTGATAACCCGCCATCGCCGCCGGGTCGCACTCAGCGTGGCGTTCCACAGGAATCCACCCTGGCGCCAGCATGTTCACGGTGACGCCAAACGGAGCAAACTCACGAGCCGTGCTCAAAGCGAGCGCCGTTTGACCGCCCTTGGCCGCGACATACGCGCTGAACTGCGGCGAGGCGAGCGCCACGACTTCGCTGGTGATGTGGATAATTCGTCCCCATCGTTGCTTCTTCATGTGCGGCAAACACCGTTTTGTCAGCAGCACGGGACTTTTGACGAAGTAATCCAGCATCGTTTGGAAGAAGTCCCATTCGTACTGCTCAAACGGCAGTTCCGGCTGGCTGCAGGTGGCATTGATCACCAGCACGTCGACCGAGCCGAGGGTTTCTTCCACCTCGCTAACCATGCGATCGACCGAGTCCTCATCCGTCACGTCGCCTTGAACCAGAAACGATTCTGCGGCGGCCTGCTGAAGGTCGGCGTACGCGACTAGGGCATTGTCGCGGTCGTTGGCATAGTTCATCGCGGTCCGTGCGCCGGCGCGAGCTAAGGACAAGGCAATTTCTTTGCCCAAGCCTCGAGTGCTGCCGGTGACGAGGGCCACTTTGCCCTCCAGCCGGAATTGTGCGTGATACGTCGACATCAGGGACGCCTTTCAATGCAGATTGCAACTTCATGCCGAGGTTCGCGGCGACCTAAATCACCGCCGGTCGTTTGGTAAACTCAACGTACTTGGCCGCAATGCGGGGGCCATGGCGGGCGTGTTTTCTGGTTCAGGCCGAGCGGCGACTCGCACCGCCCGGGGTCAGTCGGAGCGACTTCATGTCGAGTGAGAACAATAGCGCGACTACGACGATTCGGCGTGTCGCTTGCGATATCGTCCCGGGGTTTCCTTGGTCTCGCGTTTGAATACGACGCTCATGTACTCGGGGTGCTCGAAGCCAGTGAGTTGTGCGATTTTGTCCAGTGGTAGCGGAGTCGTCTTCAGGAGTTCCTTGCAACGACGCACCTGCACCGAACGAATTTCCGCCTGGGGCGAGTGGTCGACGAATTTGCGAAACTGTCGCTCGAGCCAGCTGCGAGATACGGCAACGTGGTCCATGACGTCTTTGACGGAAATCCCCTGGCAGGCGCGTTCACGGATGAATCGCAATGCCGACGCGACCGTCGCGTCGGACACCGCATAAACGTCCGAGGACTGGCGAACAGCAATGCCCTTGGGAGGCACCTCCACGACGGCGGGGGCCGATGCGTCGCCGCTCATAATACGGTCGAGCCACATCGCCGCTTCGTAGCCGATGCGCTCCGAATCGGGAATAATGCTGGTCAACGGCGGTTGGCAGAAGCCGCACAGAACTTCATCGTTGTCGACGCCAACCACGGCAACCGATTCGGGAACAGCGAGATCCAGACGCTGACAAGCATCCAGGACGTGCTGACCCCGCATATCGTTTGTGGCGAACACCCCCAATGGCTTCGGCAGTTTTTCGATCCAATCGACCAATTCCGTCTGATCCCGGTTCCAAGTTTGTTTTCCCAGGCGCGGCGATTCATAGAGCGCCGGCTCGAAACCTTGGTGGCGAACTTCCGCGACAAAACCGTCGCGACGCCGATCGGACCAATATTCGCCGGAGAAACCGCAGCAGGCAAGCGATTCAAATCCTCGTTCCAAGAGATGCTTAGCAGCCATGGCGCCAATCGCCGTATCGGCGGATTGAATGCGCATGAACTCGGTTGGCGGGGCCATGTCGCCAAGATCGATCACTGCCAGATGCCGACGCTGCAACAGCGAGATCGCCTCGTGCGCGGCGGACCGAGTAATGATCCCGTCGCCGTTCCAGCGCTTCATCAATTCCCGCAGATCGTGGCCAAGCTCGTGCTGCTCCAGGTAAACCGACCACGGACGCGACGCGCGCAGGTAGCGAGAGATTCCTTCCAGGATGCGGCGGCCGTAGACGAGCGCCGTTTCGACGTCGAGCGCGACGCGGGTGGTCTTCTGCATATGCGGCCCCTTAGTATCGGAGCGGACGCCAAATTGGTTGGATGATGTAAGAATCATGCCGATACCCGACTCAATGCGAATCGGAATATTTATTGGTTTCAGACAAGCACGAACGCGGCCGCATTCGCCTGCGATTCGATGAGAGACTGGTATTATGCCTTGAAAACCCGGGGCTTGCAACGCATTGCATGGCATCCGCGTCGACACACGAGGGCCGAAACATATCTCAACACAAATAAGACATATACATCAAAGAATATTGCAGTCCTTTCTGGAGCGATGAGCTGCCACGAGCCTGCTCTCGGGCTCGGACGTGGCACGATTGGCCCCTAACTTGGGGCGCACGGGTTGCGAAGCCGGCAAACGCTGTGCGTGATTCATCGATCCCGACGCACCTTTCGCAAGCGACGGCTGGCGGTCGCCTTCGTACGAAGACGATGAGGGGATCGTTGCTCCCCGGCGGGATACAGTCGCGGCATCTCTCGCCGCCGGGGACAAATTGCTATCGAGAAGCTAACGCAAGCCGCACGCTGGATTCTTCAGGGCCTGACCTGAGGGCGAATAGACTCGGCAATGCAAGTGCTAGCCGAACGAGTGGATCGGTGCGTGCGCCGCCGCAGCCGGCGCCAGAAGCGGTCACGTTGTCGCGGCTCGCAGTGCTCAGCATCCACGTCGCCGCGTCGCGCGACGACGCGTGGCTGCGAGATTGTTTTCGTCACGCGGGCGACTCAATCCCGGACAGCAGTTGCCGGCAGCCCTTCCAGCTCAAAGACGGGGCGCACCTCGACGGTCCCCTTCTTCGCTGGCGGAATTCTCGAAGCGAACTTGATGGCTTCATCGAGATTGTCGACGTCGATGATGTAGTAGCCGCCGAGTTGCTCGGTGGTTTCCGCAAAAGGGCCGGCGGTCACCAGGCGTTGGCCGTCGCGAACACGGACGCTGGTCGCGGTTGCGACCGGGTGCAACGGCGACGATGCGACGAATTTCCCTTGTTCGGCCAGTTCATGACACAAATCGCGGGATTCGGACATGCACGCGGCCCGTTCCTGCTCTGTCCAAGATTCTTCCGCCCCGTAAACAAGCAGCATGTACTTCATGACCGTAATTCCCTCGTCCAGTTGTCTACTGCAAATGCTTAGCGAAGCCGCCGGGTAGCACCTGCCGAGCGACGCCAAAATGATCTTTGAGCGAGCCGCACCGCCGGGCCTTCTCGTCGCCGGCGGCCCGTCGAGCCCAATAGCCGCCCGCCGCACCCGGCAACACGCACCGTATCGGCCGGGAGATGGCCTCATTGAGTCGGACCTGCGGTCTGCTGTTCAACGCGGTCGTGGTTGAGCAATCAGCGAGAACTCCTCGGTCATCACCGAGCCAGGCGGCCTTCCATGCACGCCCTGCCCGGCTTCGCGATATCGCGAAACAGCCCTAATTCTACTGCGCGGAAAAATGCTCGTGGAGAACTCAGTCGCTGCCTCGGCTAGCTGCTCGAACCACAAGCGGGGAGCAATGAAATGTGTTGTCGCCATGGGATTTCGCTGACAGGGGATTCTCGAAAGCCGGCTTGTCCGAGCGGTGGCGGGAGGCAATTCAATCAATTGGGTAAGAGAGCGGCGTCACCCGTCCCAGCATTGGCGAATCTCGACCGTCCCGACTTTGGCCGCGGGAAATCGGCTGGCTGCTTCGATCGCCTGTTCGAGGGACTCGGCCTCAATCAGCACGTACCCGCCAAGTTGCTCCTTCGTTTCGGCGAACGGGCCGTCGCTCAGCAGCCGCGCTCCGTTGCGGATGCGAATGCTGGTGGCGGTCGCCACCGGCTGCAGCGGCGACGCGTCGACGTACTGCCCCTTGGCATGGAGGTCGTGGCACACGCGCAGCGCGCTGGCCATCTCGCGGGGAAGCTCCGTCTCGCTGAACGCGCCTTCGGCGTGGTACATCAGCAGGAGGAATCTCATGGTGACATTTCCTTCGCTCGCCGTGCCGCCTCGTCACGTTCGGCGATGAGTGCGTTGACGGCCTCGTCCGCGGGGCGGATTTCAAACGGGCCGCATCGCACGCCAGGATGCTTCGACATCAGCGCAATCGCGTGGTTCATGTCACGGGCTTCCAACAGGAGGATTCCGCCCAGATGCTCCTTCGTTTCGGCGAAAGGTCCGTCGGTCACCGAGACCTGGTCGCCGCGCGATCGCAACGTGACGCAGTTTTGGATGCTCTGCAGCGCTTCCCCGCCCAGGAAGTGCCCGCCCCGGCGCAACTCGTCGTCATAGTCGAGGCACTCCTTCATCATCGCTTGGAGTTGCTCCTCGGGCATGCTCTCCCACTGAGATTCGTCAGCGTAACCCAGGCAAACAAACTTCATGGCAGCTCTTCCTTTGAAAAAACGTGCGTTATTAGGCGGAGATTCGTATCAGCGCCGGCGTGTCCTACGACGCGGCAACTATGTCGACGGGAAGCATTGACTGGCAGCCGCCATCATTTCTTCTGGCGTGAGGTCCTTCACGTGCGTCGCAAGCGACCATTGATGGCCGAACGGGTCGTTGACAACCGCGTATCGATCGCCCCAAAACATGTCCTGGGGCGGCATCAAGACCGAGGCGCCCGCTTTCACCGCGCGGTCCACGGCGGCGTCGCAATCTTCGACATAGCGGTGCAATCCGACGGATGAACCGCCCAGCGACTTGGGCGACCGCGCAGCCCCCTCGCAGGCCTCGGAAAGATCATCGGCCAACATCACCACGGCGTCCCCGATGCGAATCTCAGCATGCAAGATTCGGTCGGCGCCAGGGATCGGCATACGACACAATTCCTCGGCGCCGAACGCCGACTTGTAGAACTCCAACGCGTCGGCGCAACGATCGCACACAAGGTGGGGAATGACGCCAGCACGATCAGCGGGGATGGGGTTGGCCATGAATGCTCTCCTGGTAAAGCAGTTTGCAGGGACAATGAGGGGCGCGATCGAAATGCGATCGCTTTGTTTGGCTAAGTCTGGCACGACGACCTCCGTCGGCAATACGGAGTAGTCGTATGAACCCGGCCCCATTCGACAGCGATCTCCGATAGTCAGGGCAAAAAAACTGAGAAACGGAGGGCGGACCCGAATAGGCTACAGAGTCTGCCGTAAGGCGTTGCTGAGACGCATGTTATGAAATCAGACTCGCCGCAGATTCGCGCCAAAACGCCGGCTCAATAGCCAATCACCCTATGGAAATGCCGTTTCAATCCGCCGGCTTGGTTGCGAGTTCCTGCTGTCGACTCTGCAGAAAGCGCCGTTCCGGCTCCTGTTTGGCCAGAGCCAGCGCTTGACCGTATGCCGCGAACGCGTTCTCGCGCCGTCCCAGTCGCCTGAGCAAATCTGCCCGCGCAGCATGCGAGAGGTGATAATCGGTCAGGTCGCCGCGGGCGAGAATGGCGTCGATCAAGTCCAGCCCTGCTTGCGGCCCGTCGCGCATTGCAACCGCTACGGCCCGGTTGAGTTCGACGACGGGCAAGGGCTCGGCCCGCAACAGCACGTCGTACAGCGCGACGATTTGCGCCCAGTCGGTGTCTTCCGATGATGGCGCCGCGGCATGCACAGCGGAGATCGCGGCCTGAATCGTGTACGCCCCGAACCGCCGCGTTGCTAGCGCCCGCTCGACGAGTTCGTTTCCTTCGCGGATCAGCGATGGGTCCCAATCGCGCCGATCCTGGTCTTCCAGCAGGACCAGATCGCCGTTGGCGTCGGTCCGGGCGGTCCGTCGCGACTCGTGCAGCAGCATCAACGCCAACAGGCCCGTTACCTCGGCGTCGGGCAGCAGGTCCAGCAGCGTACGTCCTAACCGGATCGCTTCGGCGGAGAGATCGCACCGAATTGCCGTGTCGCCGTGCGACGCGGAATAGCCCTCGTTAAACACGAGATAGATGACGGCCAGCACCGAGTCGAGCCGCCCCGGCAACTCGGCGAGCGATGGGACCTCGTAAGGAATCCGTGCATCGCGAATCTTCGCCTTGCCGCGCACAATCCGCTGGGCGATCGTCGAGGGGGTGGTGAGAAAGGCGCTGGCGACCTCTTCGGTCTTCAACCCGCACACTTCGCGCAGCGTCAGCGCGACCCGCGCGTCGGGCGACAGGGCCGGATGGCAGCAGGTGAAGATGAGCCGCAGCCGCTCGTCGGGAATGCCGCTGTCGTCCTCGACCTCCGGTTCCTGGGCCTCGAGGTCCAGCAGCTGCGCGTATTGCTCCTGCTTGGCGCGGAAGTTGGCAGCGCGGCGCAGCCGGTCGATGGCCTTGC
>JAGQOU010000212.1 GCA_020427145.1 Planctomycetales bacterium
CCGAACAGGTCGGTCTCGGTCTCTTCGGCAAACGTGGTTTGGATGACGCCCGCACGGCCGCCGCCGATGCCGCTGGCGTAGGCCAGACCAATCTTGAGCGTCTCGTCGCTCGCCCCGTCGCCCAGGGCGATCAGGCAGGGGACGCCGCCCCCCTTTTCAAACTCGCTCCGGACCAGGTGGCCCGGGCCCTTGGGGGCGACCAGCAGCAAGTCGACGCCCTTGGGGGGCTCGATTTGCCCGAAGTGGACGTTGAACCCGTGGCTGCACATCAGCACGTTGCCCGGCTGCAGGTTGTCGCGAATGTGATCGCGATACAGATCGGCCTGCAGTTCGTCGGGCACCAGGATGTTGATGATGTCGGCCTTCTTGGTCGCCTCGGCGGCGCTCATCGGCTCGAAGCCGTGCTTCTTGGCCAGGTCGTAGTTCTTGCCGCCGGGCCGCTGGCCGACGATCACGTTCACGCCGCTGTCGCGGAGATTCTGCGCGTGGGCGTGTCCCTGACTGCCGTAGCCAAGGATGGCCACGGTCTTGCCCTTGAGGGCGTTCATGTCGGCGTCTTTGTCGTAGTAGATCGTGGCGGCCATGGATCAGTCCTGAAACTTTAGAATTGAATTGAGTTGTGAGGGGTGAGTTTGAGTCGTCGAACGCGAGTTGTTGGGAACGGCAATCACGGCTCGGCTAGAATACTCTTCAAGAATTCTGCTTCCTCGGCAGGCATCGATGGGAGCAAAGGACGCACCGTGTAGTTCCCATACATCTTGCCGTCCTTCATGTACAACCAATCGGAGATTTCGTCCTTTGCGAGGCTCCACTCTTGCCCGAGTCGAACGTTGGCGACCATTTCAGGTTCGTTGTCGATCGTCCCGGTAAATTTCTCGTTGCGATAGGTCACGTCCTTGAGCCAAAAGTGCTCGACCGCCGCTCCGTCAGAAATCGGAGCTTTGACGCTGAAGTCCTCCGCTGAATTGCTGTTCAGTTCGCGAATGAATACGTCCGTTTCGCGACGAGCTCGCTGGATCGCGGCCTCCATTTCCTGCTCATCGTACGCGTCCGAGGTCGTGAAGTTCTCGGAACTCGAACTGGCCCCGCTGCAACCGACGATTCCGAGCATGAGAACGACGAAGCAAGTCACGGCCTTCATGCGGTATTGTCTCCGACAGCTTGCCAAGGGGTTGAAAGTCGCGAGCTTACTCCGCTCGACGGACGCCGGTTTCCACCAACGGACGATGCACGCCGCGGACCATGGCGACACGGCCGGTGCGAACCAGTTCGACGATGCCGAAGGGGCGCATCAGGTCGATGAACGCTTCGATTTTTTTCTCCTGGCCGGAGATTTCCATCATCATCTGCTCGGGCGCCACGTCGAGCACTTTGCCGCGGAACACCTGGCACAGTTGCTGGATCTCGGCCCGTTTCTCGCCGGCCGCTTCGACCTTGATCAGCATCAGGTCGCGCTCGACGAAATCCTTGGCGCTGACGTCGTCGACGCGGACCACGGTGACGATCTTTTGCAGCTGTTTGCGGACCTGCTCCAGCACGGCGTCGTCGCCGACGACCACGAAGGTCATCCGCGAGAGTTCGGGCTCTTCGGTCTCGCCCACCGCGAGACTATCGATGTTGTAGCCGCGCGAAGCGAGCATGCCGGCCACATGGGCCAGCACGCCGGGCACGTTTTGCACCAGCGCGGAAATGACGTGACGCATGGTCGTGGTCGGGGGGTTCGGGCCCGTTTACCGGGCCAAATTGAGGAAAAACGAATCTACGATGATAGCCCGCCGCGAGGGGGGCGACAACCAGCGAGCGGGTGGCCGAAAGTCGGGTCGCCGCCAAGTTCGCCACGAGCGCCAAGGAGAGCGTCAGAACCGCCAGGCAACGCAAATTCACGCAGGTTTTGCCGTCCTGTCGCTGCGCTGCTCGGCGTTCCTCGGCGGCTGCCAACGGGGTCCTGGGCGTTCTCCGCGGGTCGTTCGGACCCCGTCGCCGCGGGGCTAGCTTGTTGTTGAGGCCGTCCCGGCGGGGTATCCTGACCTGTTTGGCCAGTTCTCGCGGGACCGCGGTAATGCGGCTCGCCCTGCTCCGATCGACCCCGCCATGTCGACTGTCGCTGAGGAACCCGCGCCCGCTAGTTTCGCCCCGCCCGGGGCGATCCGCATTCGCGGGGCGCGCACTCACAATCTCAAAAACGTCGACGTCGACATTCCCCAGCACGCGCTGGTGGCAATCACTGGACTCTCCGGGTCGGGGAAAAGTTCGCTCGCTTTTGACACGCTGTTGGCCGAGGGGCAGCGGCAGTATGTCGAAAGCCTAAGCGTCTACGCCCGGCAGTTCTTCCAACAGATGCAGCGGCCCGACGTCGACGTGATCGAGGGGTTGCAGCCGACGATCGCCATCGACCAGCACGCGGCGAGCACCAACCCCCGCAGTACGGTGGCCACGGTCACCGAGATTTACGACTTTCTGCGGGTGCTGATGGCCCGCACGGCCGAGGTGGCCTGCCCCGAGTGCGGCACGGCGATCGCCCAGCAGACCCCCGCGGAGATTCAGCAGGCGATTCTCGCGCTGCCCGAATCGACCAAGGTGATGGTGCTGGCCCCCATGGTGCGGGGGCACAAAGGCAAGCACGCCGAGGTGATGGAACGGATTCGCAAAGAAGGCTTCGTGCGGGTGCGGATCGACGGGGTGACGTTCGAGGTGGAAGACGCCCCCGAACTCGCGGCGGCCAAGCGGCACGACATCGAAGCGGTGGTCGATCGGGTCGTCATCCGCGACGGACTGGAAAGCCGACTGGCCGAGTCGGTGCGGCTGGCGCTCAAGCACGGCGAGGGGGCGCTGCGGGTGGTGTACCTCACTCCCGCCGCCAAGGAAGCCGCCGGGGGCGCCGACACGCGCGAGGCGACGGCCGAGCACGGCTGGGTGGAGCGCGTCTTCAGCACGCAGTACGCCTGCCCCGACTGCAAGCTGAGCCTGGCGGAAGTCGAACCGCGCATCTTCAGCTTCAACAGCCCGTACGGCGCCTGTCCCGAGTGCGAGGGGCTGGCGGCGCGCGAGGGATTCGACCCGCAGTTGGTTGTGCCCGACCTGTCGTTGTCGCTGGTCGGCGGCGCCGTGGCGCCGTGGCGCAACGGAACCGCGGCAGCGCGAGCCAAGCACAACAAAGCGTTGGCTCCGTTTCTCGCGCGCACCAAGGTCGACCCCGAGGCATCGCTCGATTCGTGGCCCGAATCCGCCCGCACCAAGCTGTTGTACGGCGACAACGGCAAATGGCCGGGGCTGCTGGCTCATTTGGAAATGGACTACGCCGCCACGAAACGCGAATCGGTCCAACAGAAGCTGGCCGAGTTTCGCGGCGTCATCCGCTGCGAGGCGTGCGGCGGCTCGCGACTGCGGCCCGAGGCCCGCTCGTGTCGGCTGGCCGGCAAGGCGATCCACGAGATCGTGGCGCTGACAGTGGACGAAGCGGTCGAGTATTTCGAGGCCCTGGAGTTCGACCCCTCGCTCGCGCTGGTGGGCGAACCGCTCACCGCCGAGATCCTCAAACGACTACGGTTTTTGCATCAGGTCGGGGTCGAGTACCTGACGCTCGACCGGCCGGCCGACTCGCTCTCGGGCGGCGAGATGCAGCGCGTGCGGCTGGCCACGGGCATCGGCTCGGGACTGGTGGGCGTGCTGTACATTCTCGACGAGCCGTCGATTGGTCTGCACCCCCGCGACAACGCCCGGCTGATCGCGGCGCTCCGCAATCTGCAGCAACAGGGCAACACGGTGCTGGTGGTGGAGCACGATGAGGCGCTGATCGAAGCGGCCGATTGGGTGATCGACATGGGGCCCGGCGCCGGCCATCGCGGGGGCGAAGTCGTGGCCGAGGGGACGCCGGCCGAATTGGCCGACGATCCGCAGTCCCTTACCGGCGGCTATATGTCGGGCCGGTTGCGCATCGAGCCCCCCGCCGAGCGCCGCCGCGTCGCCAAAACGAGAATGTTGGAGATCGAAGGCGCCACGCACAACAATCTCCGCAGCGTCAACGCCGCGATCCCGCTGGGGTGCTTCACCTGCGTGACCGGCGTGAGCGGCTCGGGCAAAAGCTC
>JAGQOU010000213.1 GCA_020427145.1 Planctomycetales bacterium
GCAACATGTCGATCGAGGCGGGCGCCCGGGCCGGGATGATCGCGCCGGACCAGACGACGTTCGATTATCTCAAGGGTCGCCCGTACGCGCCGGCCGGCGCCGCGTGGGACGAAGCGGTCGCCCAGTGGCGCGAGCTGCCAACCGACGAGGGCGCTGCGTACGACAAGACGCTCACGTTCGCCGCCGCCGACATCGCCCCCCAGGTCACCTGGGGCACCAACCCCGGGCAAGTCGCGGCGATCAACGGCCGCATCCCCACGCCCGCCGACTACAGCGACGCGACCGACCAGAAGACCACCGCCCAGTCGCTCACGTACATGGGCCTCGCCGGCGGCGAAGCGCTGACCGACTTGACGCTCGACCGCGTGTTTATCGGCAGCTGCACCAACGCGCGGATTGAAGACCTCCGCGCCGCCGCCGCCGTGGCCAAGGGGCGCAAAGTGGCCGGCACGGTGCAAGCGATGGTCGTGCCGGGGAGCGGCTTGGTGAAAAAACAGGCCGAGGAAGAGGGCCTCGACAAGGTGTTCAAAGAAGCCGGCTTCGACTGGCGCGAAGCGGGGTGCAGCATGTGCCTGGCGATGAACCCCGACAAACTGGCCCCCGGCGAGCGCTGCGCGAGCACCAGCAATCGCAATTTCGAGGGCCGCCAAGGCAAGGGAGGCCGCACGCACCTGGTCAGCCCCGCAATGGCCGCCGCCGCCGCGGTGGCGGGGCATTTTGTTGACGTGCGCGAGTGGGAGTAGGGCCGAGCCCCTCATTCAAGAAGTATCCAACGCAGCCTCATCGGGCGAGCGACACACAAGCGAGAGATTCTCGATATGAAATCATTCACCACCCACACCGGCAAAGTCGTCGCGATGGATCGCGCGAACGTTGATACCGATCAGATCATCCCCAAGCAATTCCTCAAGCGGATCGAGCGCACGGGGTTCGGCGAGTTCCTGTTCTGGGATTGGATCCGCAACGACGACGGCACGCCCAATGCCGACTTTGAGCTCAATCGGCCCGAGGCCGCCGGGGCGAGCATCTTGCTCGCGCGCCGCAACTTCGGCTGCGGTTCCAGCCGCGAGCACGCTCCCTGGGCGCTGGAGGACTACGGCTTCCGCGTGATCGTGGCGCCCAGCTTCGCTGACATCTTTTACAACAACTGCTTTAAGAACGGCATGCTGCCGATCCCGCTGTCCGAGGAGCAGGTTGAGGAGTTGTTCCAGCGGGCCGCCCAGCACGAGGGCTACCAGCTCACCGCCGATTTGGAGACATGCACCCTCACCGATGAGTACGGTTTCAAGGCCGCCTTCGAGGTTCAGCCGTTCCGTCGCCACTGCCTGCTCAACGGCCTGGACGACATCGCCCTCACGTTGCAGCACGAAGAGAAGATCACCGCCTTCGAAGCCGCCCGCGCTGGAGCGTGACCAAGTGACGTCCCCGCCCTGCAGCGAACGCACCCGCGTCGCCGCGACCTTGCCGAGTCGCCGGCAGCACCGCCGCGCGGGGTGGCTTTCGGCAACCAACGGGAGCCCCAGGTGAAGCACAAACCGTTGAAGCGCAATCGAACACGGCGCCCTGGGGGCTCGCTTTGCTCGTCCCCAGCCACCCCAGGTCGTCGTTGGAAATCGACTCTCGCTGCGACGGCGGTGCTGGTTGGCGCCGCGCTTGCATCGCATGCGGCCCAGGACGCGCCGCCACGATTTGCACCTCCCGGCGACGCGACCGAGGACTTTGCGGTTGAGCCGCTGATCGGCAACCTGGCCGGGCCGTGCGGCCTTGTGCTGCGCCCCGGCAGTCCCGACGGCGAACCGCCCGAGCTGTTTTTCTCAGAAGCAGCAGCCGGCCGCGTGATGCGTTTGCAGCTTGGTGACGAGCTTGCCGCGATGGCGGCGGTTGAGGGCTTTCCGACCCGCCCCTGCGATGCGCTTGGCGGGGCCCACGTCGGGCCGTTGGGGCTTGCCTTTTTGACGCGCACCAAGCTGGCTGTCGGCGAAGCCGGTCTGGGCCCCGGGGCCGATCTCGTGCGGGTGTACGTCATCGACGCCGCGGCGGCGGCCTATGACGCCGTCGATGCCACTGTCGGCCCGATTACGGCCGGGCGACGCCCGGCCGAGGGCGCGTTTTTCGGCTTGGCGTTGTTGGAGGACGGGGCGCTGTTCGCCACGGCGCTCGCAGCCGAGAGTAAAGAGACCAAGGCAACCAAGGAGGAAGGCGACCAGGACGACTCGCCAGCGGACGAAGCGTTCTTGCTCAAGGCCACGGTCGACGCCAACCAAGTCGCCGACCTGCAACGTTTTGTGCAACTGTCGGACGCTGGCGGCTCGCACCCGACGGCAGTGACGCTCAACCCGAACCCCGACGCGCAATACCTCCTCGTCGGTCTTCAAGGTCGCGCCGATGACGCGGCCGACAGTGCGATTGCGTTCTACAGTCCGCACTCGGGTCGCCAGGCGCTGACGCTGCCGTGCGGATTGCGCGACGTGGTCGCGTTGGCGTACAGTCCCCGCGGTCAGCTCTATGCGGCCGACGCCTCGTGGGCCGACCCGGCGGCCGGCGGGATCTACCGCATCGACGCGGCGATGATCGACGGCCGCCAGGCGTGCCGGCCGGTGAAGATCGCCGCCATTGTGCGGCCCGTCTCGCTCGCATTTGGCGGCGACGGCAATCTGTACGCCGCCGCCTGGGGCGCGGCCGGCGCCGACGCGGCCGGCGAAATCGTGCGGATCACCGGCGCGTTCTGACGCCGAGCAGGGAACCACAACGGCACGACGCCCACGACGGACTGGCGGAAGCAATGGCATCGCGTTCGTCGTGCCGTTGTGGTTCACATAGACTCCGTACTGCGTGAATATCAAATAACAGGATGAGACTGACCGATGTCGCGACGTGAAAAGATCGAAGCCATGCTCGTCGACGAGCCGCACGACACGTTCCTGCGGTACAGCCTGGCGATGGAGTTGGACAAAGAGGGCGAGCACGACGCCAGCTTGGCGAAGCTCTCCGAGCTGTCAGCCGACGAGCCGCCGTACGTGCCGGCGTTTTTCATGGCGGGCCAGCAACTCACCCGGCTGGGTCGCATCGACGAGGCTCGAACTTTTCTGCGCGACGGCATCGAGGCCGCCCGCGCCCAAGGCAACGCCCACGCGGCGGGCGAGATGAGCGAGTACCTCGCGGGGCTCGGCGAATTGGGGGAATAGGCGTCATGTCGTCAAGGAGTTCGCGCCAAGACGCCAAGACGCAAAGAGTTTCGCAAAGGGAACTGCCGCGAGAGGGGCGACTACGCGATCTCGACGATGGCGTTCCAAAGACTCGGCGAGACGTCGCGGGGGGCGTTGCGAACGACTGCCTCCAGGCATTCGTCGAGACTCCCTCGTCCCAGCCGATGGAGCGCGGCAGCCGTCATTGCAGGCGAACGGCTCATGCCGGCGCTGCAGGCGACCAGCAGGCGCTGTCCGTCGCAGCGCAACAACTCGGCCAGGATGGCGATGCAGCACTCCAACAGCGCCGGTGAATTATTTCCATCGTCGCTGAGCGGAAAACGCAGGTAGGTCGTGCCTGGCGCCAATGCCGCGGGGCGTTCATTGTCCGCCAAGTCAACCACGGCGGTTATCTCGGCCGCTGCGAGACCGGCCAAATTGCGGGCATCTCGCGCGTTGCCGATCCAGAGCGTGCCGTCAACAATCTCGCGCATCGCTTGTCATTCACTTCCTGTGCGACTTGGGGACTTATCGCTTGATGCCACAGGCGTGCCGCCAGTGCTGAATCGGGGCAGCCCTGCCATGGACCTCTCACGGCCGGCATGCCCGTTGCACCTGAATTCCGGCGATTGGTCATACACCGCCAAGTGCCACCCGCCGCCATACTCACGCCGGACCGCCGGCGCCGGCATGCGTGGAAACTGAGCCCGATTCATGGTACCCACCCGGCAGGGTATTTTCCCATACGGCCGCGGCATCGTCACGCGATGATGCGTTGGCGTTCCACGCCTGCGCATAGACAAACTGGGCTCAAAGTCGCTTAGGTTGGGCGCGCCGCCGGCACGAACGCGGCTCTGCTTGGTGCTAGCGGTGGCGAGTACCGCCGCAACTGGGGTTGGCTCTGAAGGGGTAGCCCGGCTTCTTGAAGCTGGGTTGCCGGAGGCGACGGGAGGTGGTGAGCCGAGTCTGCACCCGTTGCCTCTTGCGGCTTCGCCGCCCAGGTTCAAGAACCTGGGGTACCCGGTGGTCATCAGTCGATTCTCAAGTCGGATAACGTTTCGGATAACGCCGCCGGGAGTAGACGTTACCGAGCGAAGCGAGCCAACCCGGCCTACTCCGGCTCGCGTTCATCCGTTTGTTCTGTCGCGTCTTGGATTGGTGGCCTTCCCGGGAATTGCGTCAATTGCAGTCGTAGCGATTCGATCACACGATCAAATTGGACGCACGCGATCGGAAAATCGATTGTAACCGCATCAGCCGATCCAATCCACGACGGAAGGAAATCACGAAATACGTGAACTCGCAGGATTGAGCCCGAATCATCGACAGTGAATTCCAAGTCGCGTTCAGTGAAATAGACGCCGCTTTGTGACACATTGCTATCGCGTATCGATTCCAGCCACTCAGCTAGTCGCTGAAGTTCAGAGGTCGTCATCGTGGGCCCCGATGCACGCCATTCGCCATCTGAATTGCAGAATGTGTGCGAGACAATCAAGAAACGACCGGACTCAAATTCATCAGCCGGGTTGTCTTCGGTCGGACCAAGTTCCTCGTCAGGGAATTCGTAGCCATCAACATCTAGCGTGAAGAGTCGACCGTCAGGAGTCTCAAGTTTCATGTGAGGCGTCCTGGGCGACAGAACGGCCAAGGCAACTCGGCGGCGGCCAGAAACCTTTGCGATGTGACAACGCCCGGTCCGCCACTCGGGGTGACCGCCTTGTCCGCATTCTTCGTGATTAGTGCTTCAATCTTTGTCATGGGAAAATACCCAACACTGTGGTTGTTCCAGACTTCGACCGGATACCAACGATCGCGTGGAATCTTGCCTGCGAGAGCATCCGCGATGATGTCGGTCGCCGACACGTCAAGCCAACCGTAAACGGCAGCACGAACGCAGTGAGCGGAATCGATATGTGCGGTAAGCTTGCGTAATTCTTCAATCAACGGCGGCAACCAAGTTACTGGCTTTCCATCATCGAATGGATAAGCCCCGACATCCCATTCTTCGGGCATGCCGCCCATCGGAATGCCAGCATAAACCCGCAATCCGTCATCGTCGCGGATTGTCGATTGCGCGAATGGTGAGAAAGCACCGCAAGCATGTTTGTAAGTGCCGAAAAGCGACTCGCAGCCATCCTCAGTGAAGTCGAACGAAGTGATGCGAGTCTGGAATTGCGGATCAATATTTCGTTGGCGAAAGGGGCCAGCAAGGCGACTGAACTTCCACAGTGAGTCAGCAATTTGCATCGCTTCAGTCACCGGCCTCGGTCCAAAGAACATCAGCGCGTCGATCGACTCGCCAGACCAAGCGTCAGGGCTTTGGAAGCATTGTGTCATGTGCTTTGCTGCCGAACGCAACGCCGTTCAGTGGCCGGGGCCGGCCGGAAGACTCAACTGGCCTGCACGACGCCAACGCCGGGGCCGGTCCACTGCGGCGGCTGGTTATCCGCACGCCGCCCAACGCCACTCCTGTGGGATGTCAGAATCGTCCAGAATTTCGACCATGTCCCATTCGCTGGCACCGCAAAACGGACAAGCTGGCGGCTCTTCCGAGCGTGGATCATACAACAATGTGACAAACTTGCTCAGATCGTTCGGATCAACGTACAAGTCCGAAAGCTCATCGTCTTCAACGGCGAAAGATCGGCAGCACGTTGTACGCTGCAGCCGGTAATCCGAGTTGGAGCACCCGCAACCGCCACGAGCTTCGAACTTGAACTTGTCGAGGACGTTCATGTGCGGATGACGACCAGCGTAACCGGGCGGCGACGTGACGCGTTGATTTCAGATTCCGCCGGATTCGCCGCTCCGGTTCAAGGCATTGTTCTGTCGCGTTTCATTGTTTCGATGTGCCTGGCCTCAGCAGCGACGACACGCTGCACGGATCGTCTACGCCAAGCTCTTGAGCAAACGCTACGGCGATCGGGATCACCCAAAACGGCGAATCATCATCGAACGGAGCAGGGTATCCGGAGAGATTGTACAAGGTTTTCGCGCAGATCTCTTCGAAGCTGTATTGGTGCTGAAGCATTCGGTCATTGGCTCTGTCGGCACGGAGCTTTTTGTTGCGGATACGATTAAATAGGTCGTGTGCTTTCCGCCATTTCGTACGGTCTGCGGCCATGGCCTTCAGTTCGTTCAGTGTTGACGCATCTTTGCAGTGCGGAATGAAGAAGCTGACCATTTCGCTAATCGACGAGGCAACAGATTCTTCAGACGACATGATTCAGGAATAATGCTTGAGCGACAGAACTTGCTATTCGACACAAAGAATGTGGATAAGCGGGGCCTGTAATTGTAACAGAATTGGCACGCCCGCGATGTGTCGCAAGGGGAAGACGGGCGACGGCCAAAACTGCGCCGGCCTCCTCGTCCGAGTCTCGTTCGGACTTTGCGGGTTGCTTGGTCGTCACTCGCCGTAGTCGCGTTTCATCGATGCGTTTGTTCTCAAGACAAGTTGAGCATGACGATAATCGCCTCGGTGTTTTCTCCGGGTCTTCGCGCCGCTGCGTGAGGCGAAAGACGCCACCTCTAACCGCGAATCTTCGTTCCGCACGCGCTCGCCACGGCGCAGCTGGTGCAACTCGCGCAGCCGCCCTGCCCTTTGGCTTCTTCGGTGCCGCAGCCCGGGCCGCAGCCTTCGGCGAGCGTGTCGGCGAATTGGCGAAACTCGACGGCCGTTTCGTAGGTCTCGGCCAATCGCGCGGTGATGGCGTGCGCCTCGGCCGGCGGTTCGCCCAGGAAGTAGAAGAACAGCCCCTGCCCGTCGAACAGGTGCTCGACGTCGACCAGCGCGGCGGGGACGGCGTGTTCGTCGAGCAACTGCTGGCAGGCGGCGAACGCTTCGTGGCGGTGCTTTTCCAGCCGGGCTTGCAGCAGTTCGTCTTCGATGGTCACGCGGCGCAGGATTTGGCCGTCGAGATCGGGGATGCGGTGCGACGCCTCGGGCTCGGCGACGATCTCGCCCAGTTCCAATCCGCGCGGACTGCGGATCACGACCCGCGCCTGACGCGGGTAGCGCACGGCCCCCGCGGCCGAGAATCGGCCCAGGTTGCCCAGCAGTCCGTAGCGAACGAGATGAAAACCCATGCGGCGGCGGGGGTGAGGGTTGGGAGGCGCGTGCGGCAAGCCGTGCGCCGGCGGATTCGGGGCAAGATCTGTTTTATCTTACCGCGATCGCCCCCGCTGCCAACGGCGGCTCAATGCAGGTCTTCGCCCTGCCCTCTTCCGCGGCGGCAGCGGGCGCAGCCGGTTGGCGGTGCGCGCATGCCCTGCGCTCAGGCCCCGCGGCT
>JAGQOU010000214.1 GCA_020427145.1 Planctomycetales bacterium
CACGTGATCGATTCGGTTCTTCTGCCGCACTAGTCAAAGCACTGCGCAGCGACAGTCAGAGTCTGTTTTTTCGCCTGATGGGCCCGCGATGGGTCCATCCGGCTCTTTTCATTCCCAAGTGGACGTGTTGCAGTCCGCCGCCGACCGGGGATCTGGGAAACTTACCTTTCGCAAGCCTCCCGCAACCGCGCGGCGCGCGCCCCCGGGGCGCGAATTCTTTTTGCCCACTTTGACAGCCATGTCGCGCGACTTTACAAACAATGCGCCGTGGGGTCACAATTCCTTCTCACCGCCGGGGTTCTGCCATGTCTGCCCGCAAGGTCGTGGGAGCGATCCTCGCAATCATTCTGCTGAGTCCGGCGCGCGGCGTCTCCGAGGAGGTGCAAATCCTGCGCGACCCATGGGGCATTCCCCACGTCATTGCCGACACCGACGCGGGCGCGTTCTACGGCCTCGGCTACGCCACGGCGGCAGACCGGGCGTTTCAGATGACCTATTCGCTGCGAATCGTTCAGGGTCGGCTGGCCGAAGTCGTGGGCGACGTGAAGATGCTCACTCGCAACGACACGGCGGTCGATCATGATCGCAAGATGCGCACCTTTGGTTTTCGCCGCGCCGCCCAGCGAACCGCCGCCAACCTGGACGCGGGGAGTCGCGAGTTGCTCGACGCCTACTGCCGCGGCGTGAACGATTGGTTCGCTGCGAACCAGGACAACCTGCCGAAGCTGTTTGCCGAGACCGGCATGACGGTCGAGCCCTGGACGCCGGGCGATTGCCTCGCGTCGTGGTGGCACATTGCGCAGTTTTTTGCGACCGACGGCACGCGCGATCTGATCGCCAGCCGCAACAACGGCCGCCAGTTCCCTCAGCCGAAGGACCTGACGCCGATGCCGCCGGATGACGGCCCGGCCGTGGTCAAGCGGAGCGACGTGAGCGACCAGTGGCTTGCCCGCGTCGGGCAGATATGCCGCCGACCACGGCCTGACGACCGACGAATCGGGCGACGAAGGGCCGAAGTTCAGCCACGCCTGGGTGGTGGGGGGCCGGAAGACCACTACCGGCTCCGCCGTGCTGGTGAGCGACCCCCAAACACCCGTCCGCAACCCGTCGCTGTTCTACGAGTTTCACCTGCAAGGCAAGACGTTCAACGCACGCGGCATCGGCGTCCCCGGCAGCCCGATCATTCTGATTGGTTTCACCGATCGCGTGGCGTGGGGCATGACGGCCCTGGGAGCCGATCAGGCGGATTTATTCCTGCTGGAAACCGACCGCGCGCATCCGGATCAGTACCGACTCGACGGTCAGTGGAAACCGATGACCGTTCATCAAGAAGTGATCAAAGTGAAAGGCGCCGACGCGATCGAATATGCGGTTCGCGAAACGGAGTTTGGTCCCGTGGCGACCGAGTTCTGCTATGCCCGCCCGGCGGACGGGCAGGTCGCACTGCGGCGCGTGCCGATGTGCGAGACCGATCGCGAGACGATTGTCGGCGCGCTGGGTATGATCCGCGCCCAGAACGCCGCGGAGTTTGACGCGGCGCTGGCCGACTGGCGGTTCCCCACGGCCAACGTGGTGTTCGGCGATTGCGACGGGGACATCGGCTACCGGGCGCTGGGCGCCCTGCCGCTGCGGTCGGCCCGCGACGACTCGCACGGCCGGCGGGCGATGCCGGCCCGGTCCGCGTCGGACGGTTGGCGCGAAATGCTGCCGCACGAGATCAAGCCGGGCGTGATGAACCCCGCCAGCGGCTTCCTTTACAGCGGAAACCATCGGCCGATTGAGTCGTGGTACCCGATCCCCATTGGCGCCATGACCGGCACTGGGGGCGACACGGTGCGTTCGTGGCGGCTGCGCGAGCGGCTGGAAGCGCAGGAGTCGTTCACCCCTGAAGAGGTCCGCGATATTCACCACGACATGGTCAATCCCGCGCGACGCGACATCGTCCGGTTGGCGCTGCACGTGCGCGATGCCCAACCGGAGTTCTTTTCCGACGACGCGGCGAGCGCGCTGGCAGTGCTTGAGCCCTGGTACGACGCGGGGGCGTCAATGTCGCTCGACCAGCCGGGAGCGGCTTTGGCGTTGGAACTCAGCACGTTCTTCCGCTTCGTGAGCACGGAACTAGCATTCCAATACGGCGGCGGGGAGTCGGGGCTGGCGTATTTCCTGAAGACGGCCACGCAGCGTTTGTCGGATTCACCCACGGCGGAACTAACTGGCCGCGAGCGCGACTTCTTGGAAGGTTCTCTCGCCTTGGCGTGGCAGTCGTGTCTGGACAAATACGGACCCGATCCGGCCGACTGGCAACGTCTTGCCCGCGACGGTGTCACGCGCCGGCAACTTGGCTACTACGAAAGTCTGGACAACTTCCCCGCGCTCGATCGGGCCCAGGCGCTCAATTTGCCGCCGCTGGAGGATGTCGATGGCGGCACGATCGCGTGCCAAACGGCCCAGTCCTACACGCAGTGGGTTCCGATGCACGATCCCGACTTGGCGCAGAGCATCCTGCCGATTGGCGAATCGGAACGACCCGGCGACAAAGCGCGGCTCAGCACGTGGCAGCTCTGGAGCCACGGGGAGCTGCATCCCGCTCCCCTCTCGCGGGCGCAGGTCGAAGCCTTGGGCGTCGAGTTGCAGACGGTGACGTTCGAATAGTCCGCGGCTGACTCGAGCCGTCCCTGGCGCAAAAAAAGCAGGCGTCCGGTCTGCCATCCGAAAGGTTGGCCGAACTACAGGCTGCGTTACCGATCGGGCTCGTCCGCTGCGAGCCCCGCCGCGGCGAGGGCCGCTTGATAGTCTGCCGGGGTGTTGCAGTTGGCGAGCAGCGCGAGCGCGGGATCAACCTGCCGCAAGGCGGCTTCGTCGATCGGTACGACGTTCATCTGATCGAGGGCGCGCTGGAGCGAGCGCTCGCCGGCTTCCGCGAGCTGTTCGAGCGGTACGGCGGCGGCCACCCGATACGCCGCGACCAGCGGGTGCCAACGGCCATCGACTCGCGGGACGGCCGCCATTTGGTCGCTGGGCGCGGCGGCGAGTTGATCAAAGAGAAATCGCACTGCGACGGGCGTGACGAGCGGACAGTCGCAGGCGACGACAATCGCCAGGTCGACCGCGTCGGCAAGCGCGTTGAGGCCCATGACCATCGCCGGCAGCGGTCCCGCGTCGTTCCTTTCGTCGCGAACGATTTGCACCTCGGCAGGCAGGAGCGGCAAGTGCTGCGCGGCGGCGGCGATCACGACGGTGTGCGCCGTCTCGGCCATCCCGTCCACGATGCGCACCACACGCTGCAGCAGCGTTTCGTCGCCAAAGGGAAGCCCGGCCTTGTCGCGGCCCATGCGTCGACTGCCGCCGCCGCAAAGGACGACGGCGCCGCGGCGGCCGTTGCGGCTGGCAGCAGGCGGCTGGAATGAGTTGCGGGAGGACATGGCGCGACGCACGCGACGAGCGGCGGGGCGAAATGGTTGGCGGGAGTTTAGCGCGTGCGAGCGGGCGGGACGATAGAATGACGCCGTGGGAATCTAGACTTCATCGCCCCGTGAATGATCGTTCGATGCCGTTTACCTTAACTCTCCGCGCCGCCGACTGCACGCCGATGGACTTTCGCGGCGTGACGCCCGACGCCTGGCGCGGGGCGACGCTGCGCGAGTTTCTCCAATGCCGCGTGCTGAGCGGGAATCGGCCAACTGCGCTGGGCGAGTTGGTGGAAGCCGTCGGTGATCCCGGCGAGGACGAATGGCAGTTCGCCGGCGATTGGCCCAACGTGCATGGCATTGGCGTGGGGCTTGCGGACGGCGAGATCGTCGTTGAGGGGTCCGCAGGCCGCCACGCGGGCGTTGG
>JAGQOU010000215.1 GCA_020427145.1 Planctomycetales bacterium
CGGTGGGGCCGATCATGAGGATGTTTTTCGGCGCGACTTCCTTGCGTAGCTCCTCGTCGAGCTGCTGCCGTCGCCAGCGGTTGCGCACGGCAATGGCCACGGCGCGTTTGGCGTCGGCCTGGCCGACAATATGGCGATCCAGCTCGGCAACGATTTCGCGGGGCGTCAGGTTCTTCACGACAGTTCTTCGATCACAAGGTTGCGGTTGGTATAGACGCAAATGTCGCCGGCGATCTCCAGCGACGCCCGGACGATTTCCGCGGCGGACAGGTCGCTGTGGGCGACCAAAGCCCGCGCCGCAGCCATGGCGTAGTTGCCCCCCGAACCAATGCCGAGGATCCCGTCGCTGGGTTGAATGACGTCGCCGGTGCCCGAAACCAACAGCGTGTTCTTGGCGTCCACCACGGCGACCAGCGCTTCAAGCCGCCGCAAGGCGCGATCCATGCGCCACTCTTTGGCCAATTCCGTGGCCGCGCGGGGCATATTTTGCGGATAGTCTTTCAGTTTGCCTTCGAGCCGTTCCATCAAGGCGAAGGCGTCGGCCGCGGCTCCGGCGAAGCCGACCAGCACGGCGCCGTCCATCAGCTTGCGGATCTTTACGGCATCGCTTTTGACGACGGCCTGGCCCATGGTCACCTGGCCGTCGCCGCCAACGGCGACTTTGCCGTCGCGGCGAACAGTGAGAATGGTCGTCGAGCGGGTCTTCATGGCGAGGTTCGGCATTGAGACGAGGCGGGAATTGACGGCGGGCAGGTCATTGTCGCCCACTGGCGGCAAATTGGCCAGTGGCCGCTCTGTGACCGCTGGCAAACGGCGCAGCCGCTTTCTCCTGCCCGTGGCCAATTCTCTTGCGCGAACTGGTCTTTCGGGCGTCGCGTGCGCCCGGGTGACAATTCGCCGGGGCTGCCGGCGCGACGGCGCCGCGGTATGCTGACAGGCATGAACGACGACCCGCTCATTGACGCCCCCCGCGACCGCTTCGTCCCGCGCAGCCCGGAGTTGCTGACCGCCGACGCTTCGCTTCTGCTGCTTGTCGACCTGCAGGAGCGATTGCTCGGCGTCCAGCCGCGAGCGGGCGAGATTGTGTGGAACTCCCGCCGGCTGCTCGACGCCGCCTCGGCCCTGGGCGTGCGTACCGCCGCCACCGAACAGTATCCCGAGAAACTCGGCGCCACCGTGCCGGAATTGCGCGAACGACTTGCCGAGGCGCCGCTGACGAAGCTCGAGTTCAGCGCCGCCGGGTGCGACGAATTGTGGGCCGCGCTGCCGGACGCGGGTATCGACCGCGTCGTCGTGTGCGGCATCGAGTCGCACGTGTGCGTGTCGCAGACGGTGCTCGACCTGTTGGCCGCCGCGTACCGCGTGTACGTGCCGGTGGACGCGGCAGGGTCTCGCTTCGCCAGCGACCACGAAACGGCCCTGCGTCGCCTGGAAGGGGCCGGCGCCGTGCTCACCACCACCGAAGCGGTGATGTTCGAATGGTGCCAATCGGCCGCCGCCCCGGCGTTCAAGCGGATCAGCGCTCTGGCGAAAGAGACGAGCCCGTAGGTCGCACGGGAAATCTCGACGTTCGGCGTCGCATCGCACATTGCGGGACAAGAAAACGCCGCCGAGCCGCTCGAAAATCCGTTGGTTCGCGGGTATCCTGACGGTTCACGACTTTTCCTTCTCGCCCTGCTGCCGGAGATCACTCGCCATGTTGCGGCTTCGATTCTCGTGCTTTGTCGCTCTCGCCCTCAGTTGCATGGTCGCCTCATCGGCCAACGCCCACGTCCACGCTTTCAAGTTCGGCGAGACGCCGGATGGCGAGATGGTGAAGGTGTACACCATGAAGAGCGACAACGGCGCCTACATCGAAATCCTCACCCTGGGCGCCACGATTCGCAAGATCGAGGTGCCGGACAAAGACGGCAATGTGGCCGATGTGGTGTTCGGGTTTGACAACGTCGAGGATTACCTCAGCGACGAGAACCAGTACTTCGGCGCCGTGGTCGGGCGGTACGGCAACCGCATCGCCGACGGCAAGTTCACGATTGACGACGAGGAGTATCAGTTGGCCACGAACGACCCGCCCAATCACTTGCATGGCGGCGGCGATCGGGCGTTGTCGAAGGTCGTGTGGAAGGCCAAGCGGTTTGAGAGCGAAACGGAACGCGGCGTCACGATGTGGTACACCAGTCCCGACGGCGAAGAGGGCTACCCGGGAGAGTTGTCAGCCCGCGTGACCTACACGCTCAACAACGACAACGAACTGCGGATTGATTTCGAGGCGACCACTGACAAGGCGACCGTGCTCAATCTGACGAACCACGCCTACTTCAACCTGCACGGCGCCGGGTCGCCGACGATCAACGATCACGAGCTCATGATCAACGCCGATCGGTACACGCCGGTCGACGACACGCTGATCACGACGGGCGAGCTCGCACCGGTCGAGGGCACGCCGCTGGACTTCCGGACGTTTCATACGATTGGCGAGCGCGTGGACGAGTTTGGCTACGCGAAGGGCGCCGGCTACGATCACAACTTTGTGATCAACCGCGACGACGCCCAAGAGGGCGAGGTGATCACCGCCGCGGTGCTGCGAGATCCGGAATCGGGCCGCCAACTGACGGTCAAAACCGATCAGCCGGGCGTGCAATTCTATGGCGGGAACTTCCTGCACGGCCAGATCGGCAAGGACGGCCAGGTCTACAAGAAACGCAGCGGCTGCTGCCTGGAGACGCAGGTGTTTCCCGACTCGCCTAACAAGCAGGGCAAGGAAGGCTGGCCCAACGCGGTGCTGCGCCCCGGCGAGACGTATCGCCATGTGCAGCAGTTTGGGTTTGGGGTGACGGAGTGACGCGCGAATAGGTCAATCGGATCTGCTGCCTAATCCGCTTCCGATTCGTCCAGCAACAGCCGCAGCGCCCGTTCGGGGGCGTTCAGAAAAGCGTGCGTGACTCGGTAGTGCTCTGTGTCGCGGTAGGCGATCTCGCGGATGCCAGCGGCCGTGAATTCGTAAATGAGTGCGTTGGGGTAGGCCATGATGATCGGCGAGTGCGTGGCAATGATGAATTGCGACTCGCGCTGCACCAGTTCGTCGAGCGCCACCAGGAACGCCAGCTGCCGCTGCGGCGAGAGCGCGGCCTCCGGTTCGTCGAGCAGGTAGAGCCCGTCGCCGCGCAGGCGGTTGGTCATCAGTTCGATAAAGGACTCGCCGTGCGACTGGGCGTGGTAGGACCGACTGCCGTAGAGCCCCGTGACGCCCAGGCGATCGATCTCGCTGGCCACGTTGTAAAAGCTTTCGGCCCGTAAGAAGAAGCCGTCGCTGCGGCGGCGGCCGCGAGCGCTACGACTGGGGCGGATCCACTTGTGCAGATCCGAATGCGAGTCTTGCGTGGTGAAATTAAAACTGCGCGTTCCCCCTTCGGCGTTGAATCCCTCGGCCACGGCGATCGCTTCCAGCAGCGTGCTCTTGCCGCTGCCGTTCTCGCCGATGAAGAACGTGACGTGCGGGTGGAGCTTTAGCGACGTGAGCGAGCGAAGAGCGGGCAACTCGCCGGCGTACGGGGCGTTGAGCTCCGCGCGAGAACGGTCGACTCCGATTGCCAACAGATGCGGCAGGTAGGAGTGCGACATGGCGACGAATCCTCCAGTGCGTTTGCGGAAATCAAGGGCGTCCTAATGGGGCGGCGGGTCGGGCAACTGGCGTACGGTCCCCGGCTTGACCGGCTCGTGACGCAGCGCACTGGCGACGGCCGCGAAGCAAAGCTCCAGGCTGCGGAGATTGTTGCGCGCACTGTGCGTCGGCTGTCGGCCTTCCTCGATCGCGCACAACAGCTCGCCCATCGTGCCGTGAAATCCGTCGGGAAACCACGACCCGGCGAGCGTCGGACGGAAGCTGCCCGCGGCGCTGTTCCACTCGACGGTCTGCTCGTTCACGTCGACGCCAAAGCTGCGCAGCGAGCCCGTGCTGCCCGCGATGAAGACGTCGTCGAGCGGCCCTTCGGTGACATGGCCGTCAAAGACGAGCGTGGCCTGGGCGTCGGCGTATTCGATGGCGGCTTGCCCCAGCAAGGCCGGCATGACGCGCTGCGTGGGCGACTTGACCGTTGAGGCGTAGACGCGCTGCGGTCGACGGTCGCCCATCGCGGTGGTGAGAAAATCGAACCAGTGAATGGCGAAGTCGTACAGCATGAGGTGGTAGACCTGCTCGAACGCCGTGCCCTCGACCCAGTGGTGGTTCCAGTGGACGCCACAGTGAACGGCGGCGACCTCGCCCACCAAACCGGCGCGCACGGCCTCTCGCAGCCAACTGAAATGGGGCGCCCAGCGGCCGTTCTGATTGACCGCCAACAGCACGCCCTGCTTGTCGGCCAGGTCGGCCAGCCGCTCGCCCTCGTCCAAGTCCAGCACGAACGGCTTCTGGCTGAGCACATGCTTGCCCGCGCACAGGGCGTCGGCCACCAACGGCACGCGAACTTCCGGGTGCGTCGTGACGTCAACGACCTGGACCTCGTCGAGCGCGAGCAACTTGCGGTGATCGGTCATCGCCATCGCGTCGGGATAGAACTCGTCGCGGCGGGCGATGGCGGCCTCTTCGTTAACGTCGCACAGTGCGAGGACCCGGTAGCCGGCCGCGCGATACGCCGTGAGGTGGTACTGGGTGATGCCGCCGCAGCCAATCAGGCCAATGGCCGGCGTCTCGCCCGCAGGATCGCGCGGCAGGTAGGGCAATGCCGCAACGTCAGTCAAAGCCGTGGATTTGGGGGCGATCGCGTCGGACATAGCGTGCTTCGTTTCGAATCGGGAGTCGGAGGGCCCTCGCTGTGTCGCGAATCCAGGCCCCGTGCGGCAGGTTTACAGGGTCCCGCGACCACGAACAAGGGGCTGATTCGCTGCAAGCGGGCAGCAGGCGGGTTGCAAAACAGGGCCATCTCGGTATGGTGAATAGCTTCCGCATTTTCTGCCGGCGCTAGGGCGCTCGGCCGGTTTGCGGCAGGCTCGGCTCCCTGATAGCAGGGCGAGACAACGCCGAGCCGCTGGAATCCCCCAGGACGCACGACGACCCATGGCCAAGAAAAAAGCCGCCGCATCCGCCGCGGCCAAACGAGTACTGCTGGTTGACGACGATGCCGAGATCATCGAATCGCTGCGGCTGGCGCTCGAATCAGAGAAGCTTGAGGTGCTGATCGCCCGCGACGGCAATCAGGGCCTGGCGCTCATCGAACGCGAGAATCCCGACCTCGTGATTCTCGACATGATGATGCCCAAGCGAAGCGGGTTTCTGGTGCTCGAACGGCTCAAGCGCCTGGGCGAAAAGAAGCAGCGGATCATCATGATCACCGCCAACGAAGGCAATCGCCACAAGGCCTACGCCGAGATGCTGGGCGTCGACGATTACGTCCGCAAGCCCTTCCCCATGGATCGGCTCATCCAAAGCGTGAAGCGACTGCTGGGCGAATAGTCCTCGGGACGCCGCCCGCCTTCGGGCGGCTGAGGATGGCCGACGGCCCTTGGCCGTCGGGCAAGGTCTCTGCGAGCGGCGCACGATGCACAATTCGGTCGCGTGACGCCGTTTCGAAAACGGCGTCAGTCCAGCGCTATCGTTCGTGCGAGCGGCTGCAGCACCGATTCGATGACGTAGTTGTCGACCACTTCGCGGCAGAGTTTCCACAGCCGGTCGAGCGTCGTGAGGTACGTCTGGTCGGCCGCCAGCGATCCGTACTGCCGGGCCGTCACGTACACGCTCAGCTGCTCCTCCTGGAACTCGCCGGTGCGAATCTGGTAGGCGTTGGTGCGGGCCTCCATGCTCACGCGACATTGCACGCGGCATTCTTCATCGAGCGCGAACGTAAACGACGGTTCGTGATTGATGATCGTGGCGCCGGGCAGGTTCGACAGCCGCTCGAACGCCGGGCAGACGCCGAGCGCCTCGGTAATGAGGCTGTTGTGGTTGCCCCGATAGGTAAAGTCGAACCCCATCAGCAGGTCGAGCGCTTCGCAATCCAGCGGGCTCACTGACAGCGCGTACGGGGCCAGTTCCAGCGCCAGCCGATGCTGATCGATCGCATCTTCGACGTCGGCCGGGTTGACCTGGCCCGAGCAAATCCGCCGCGGCTCGATCGAGCACCACCGGTAGTCCCCGCGATCCTTGTCCTCCTCCAGGATGAAATCGTTCTTGTCCCGAGAGTAGAAGTTCCGCATCTCGGGATACTTCTTCTGGATCTGCTCGAAGTAATGGAGGACCGTCTCGCGGCTGCTGGGCAACTCCATCTCGGTGCTGAGATTCATATTCACGTAGAAATCGTCAGCATGAGAGCTGTAGGGATTCATCGGAGCGGCGTCCTGTCGGAAAAATACGGCGGGCCGTGGGCGGCATCCTCAGCCGCAAGTATAGGGTCAGTGGGAAAAGAGTGTCAAAAGGGGCCGGCTGCCGTGCGATGGGGCGGCCTGGAGCGCCGTGAGAAATGCTGTTGGCAGCGGTTGCCCTGCGCGACAGTTTGACGGCTGGGGCGAGCTTGCCGTTGGCATGTTGGTTTTTGGCGAAGTTGTGCGGTGATTGCTCGCCAGGGGTCGTCGCTTTCGATAAGCTGGCGTAACGCTGGAGTATGGAATTGTTCAACACAGTTCAATGGCCAGCGAAGTCGCCGCCCCGCCCTTGCCAGGGAGCCTTACCATGTTGGTGCTCGACAAGCCGCAATCGACCGATCTGGACGTGCTGAGTACCGCCAGCGAACTGGGATTCCTCGCCGTCGCCGTGCGCAACGAGCGCGTCTGCGGGTTGAGCTTCGGCGACGAAACGGCGGCGCAGGCTGAGTCGCGGGTGCATCGGATCGCCAGCGAGGAGGCCGTCGCTGCGGCGGCGCGAACTGCCGCTCGCACCGCGACGCCGCTGGACGCCGTCGCTTTGTTGGAGCGGCTGGTGCGGTACGCCGCCGGCGCGGCCGACGATTTCTTCGACGTGCCGGTGCTGCTCGGCGCGATGACGCCCTTCCAACGCCGGGTGGTCGCGTCGTGCCGGGCGATTCCGTGCGGCAGCACGCGCACCTACGGACAGCTGGCGGCGTCGGCCGGCAGCCCGGGAGCCGCTCGGGCGGTCGGGCAGGTCATGGCCAGCAATCGCATTCCGCTGATTGTGCCGTGTCATCGGGTTATCGCGGCCAGCGGCGGTCTGGGCGGCTTTTCCGCTCCCCAGGGCGTGGTCATGAAGAAACGCCTGCTAGCCATGGAACAGCTAGCAGCCGCTCAGAACTGAAAAAGCGGTTGTTGTCGCCGTGGCGGCGATGATAATGGCAGCATCGGGGGCAATCGCGTCGCCCGCGCTGTTGGCGACGCGCCGGGAACAGAGGCATCAGGAGGCGCAAGCTGTGCGCGCAGTTCTTTGTCTGGGGATCTTTGCGGCTCACGTTGCGCTTGCCGCGCGCTTCGCGCCGGCGATCGAAGTGGTCATCGACTACCGCTACGATACCGCGAACTTCTTCGATGCGACGACGGCCAACGGCAGCAAGGCGCGGGCGACGATCGAAGCGGCCGCCGATTTCTTTTCGAATTTGATCACCGACTCGCTGGCGGCGATTCCGTACACCGATCCGAACACCCCCGGCGGCAGCAACACGCCGGTGTGGCGGCAGTCGATCACGCATCCGGGCACGGGGCAGACTGGTTATGAAATCAGTTCGGCCGCCAATGCGTCGCAAGACGGGTTCAACG
Source organism: Planctomycetales bacterium (assembly GCA_020427145.1). Classification (GTDB taxonomy): domain Bacteria; phylum Planctomycetota; class Planctomycetia; order Pirellulales; family Lacipirellulaceae. The sequence continues at coordinate 7,696 of JAGQOU010000215.1, forward strand.
ACTTGCCGCCGGAATACGGGTATTCCGAAGCCGACGAATATCGCGACATCCAAATCGCCGCCAACCAGTTCTTGATATACGCGGGAGGTTCGAGCCTCACTGTCTCGGGGTTGGGCGGCACCGGCGTTGCATATTACGGCAGCGAAACCTTCAACAATCTGATTGACCAACGCGGCAAGCCGACCGGCGAGTACTCAACCTGGGGCGGCTTCGTCACGTTTGACAACGATGGCGACAATAACTGGCACTACGATTACACGACAAACGTAGTTCCCGGGAGGATCGATCTGTACTCGGTCGCGTTGCACGAGATTGGGCACGTGCTGGGACTCAACGGCAACAGCGACGAATGGAATCAATACCAAGTCGGCTCGGAGTGGCAAGGCCCGCAGGCGCTGGCCGCTTGGATCGCCCAGGATCCCAACGCGTCGCCGACAGCGACAGGCATCCCCACGGAGTCAACCCTCGATCATCATTGGGACAACAATCCACCGGGCATGCCGCAGGTCGACGCGGTGCAGTCCTACGTACTGGGCACGACGACGCTGCAAGAATCGGCGATGGATCCAAAAATCACTGTGGGTGAACGCAAGCTCTTTACCTACGTCGATGCCTTGGCCCTGGCCGATCTCGGCTGGGAATTGAACCCGGCGATGATTGCCCCGCCCAGCGACCCGGCCGACTTCAGCGGCAACGGCACTGTCGATAGCGCCGACTTAGCAATGTGGGAGCTCGCCTACGGCGCCACCGCCGGCGGCGACGCCAACGGCGATGGCCTCAGCAACGGCGCCGACCTGCTGCTTTGGCAACGCGCCTACGCTGGCCAGCCCTCACTAGCCCCCGTGCCGGAACCGGCGGCTTGGGTCCTGGCAACCATCGTCGCGATTGCGGCCGGCGCCGTCCGACGCCGCGCCGCAACCTGAGCCGACGGCGGAAGCCGCGACGAACCTCGGCTTCGTTTTAGACGTCTGAGCCTAGTGGTCGTGGTCGTGATCATGCTCCTCCTCGTGGTCATGATCATGAGCCGCGGCGCCGCGGTATTGCTTGCCGGCGATGGTCACCACCAGTTGCGCGTCGGCGTGGGCGTGGTCCATCTCGTTGGCAAGTTCCGCGTCAGTTGACGTGAACCGCGACGACTTGCCCGCCGGATCGCTTGCCTCGGGACTCGCCGGCAGGGTGAACTGCTCGGCTTGGCCTTCGTGGCTGAGATTGATCATCACTTCCTGCGCTTCGACGGCGACGGTCTGCTTGCCGGTCGAGTCGAGCAGGAACACGGTGACCGTGTCGGCCTCGTCGTCGTGGAGCAGCTCGGCGTGGTATTCCTCGTTGCCCAATTCAATCAAACTGCCGTGGTGCGGGCCCTCGGTGGGATGCTCGTGCACGTCAGCGGTGGCTGCGACGGGCGGTTGTCGCCCCGATTCAGTGGGCGCCTTGCTGCACGCCGACATGCCGCCCAGCGCCACGGCCAATCCCAGAGCGGACGCGAACTTCAATCTCTCGAACTCATAAGACATTTTCTGTCCTCCTTGATCAATTCAGGATCAACCGCGTGGGAGCGGCGCTCCAACGCAAACTTCGAACAAACTTTCAGACATCGCACGTGGCCGACGTCGACTCACGCGCCCTGTTCACACTTTCAGACTTTCAGCTATCTTCCTCGGCAATCAACTCGACATGCGAGCGCCCGGCGGCGACGACTCGCTGGGCCGCGCCCATGCCCAGAGTCCAAAACAACGCCGGGCGCACCAGAAATTCCAACAACGTGCTCGTGATCAGGCCGCCAATGATGACGGTGGCCACCGGGTAAAGAATCTCTTTGCCAGGTTCGCCCGCGGCGAGCGCCAGCGGCACCAGGCCGATGCCCGAGGTGAGAGCCGTCATCAGCACGGGCGCCAGGCGATCTTTGCCGGCACGGACCACCATATGGCGGTCCCACGATTCGCCCTCGTACCGCACTAGGTGCAAGTAGTGATTGATTAGTAGGATGCCGTTGCGGCTGGCGATGCCGCACAGGGAAATGAAACCGACCATGCTGGCAATCGTGAGCGTCTGCCCCGTGACATACAGCGACGCCACGCTGCCGATGAACGCCATCGGCAGGGCAACCATCACCTGCAGCGCGAGGTTGGCCGAGTGAAACATCTTGTACAACACCAGGAACATGGCGACCAACGATACGCCAAACAGCGCGGCGATCATGCGCGAGGCCGACTTCTGACTCTCGAACTGGCCGCTGTACTCGAGGAAATAGCCGGTGGGGAGTTCGTCTTGAATCGGCTTGAGACGAGATTGAATGTCAGCGACCACGTCGACGAGCCCGCGCTCGGCCACGTTGCATTGCACCACGATGCGGCGGCGCACCTGCTCGCGATTGATCGTGTTGGGACCGACTGACTTGTAGATGCGGGCGACGTCTTCGAGCTTCACCGAGCCGCCGCCGGGCAGTTCGATCTGCAGTCGCCGCAGCGCCTCCAGATCTTCGCGAAAGTTTTCGCCCAGCCGCACGAGCAGATCGAACGTTCGCTGCCCGTCGAGCACCTGCGAGACCACGTCGCCTTGCATGGCCGTTTCGACCAGCTCGTTGACGTCGCTGCGCCGCAGGCCGAACAGCCGCAGTTTTTCGCCGTCTGCTTCGATGCGCAGCTGCGGGATCGTCACTTGCTGCTCGACCTGCAGATCGCGGACTCCCGGCACGTCGTCGATGGCGGCGCGGATTCCTTCCGCTTGGCGGCGGAGTTCGTCCAGGTCGTCGCCGTAAAGTTTGATCGCCACCTGGGCCTTCACGCCCGAGAGCATGTGGGAAATGAGATGCGCCAGCGGTTGCTCCACGGCCGTGACGATGCCGGGGATATCGGCGAGCGCTTCGTCAATCTCCACGATCACTTCCTCGCGCGACCGTTCGCTGTTCGGGTCAACCGTGGCGACGAACTCGGTCACGTGGACCCCCTCGGCGTGTTCGTCGAGTTCCGCCCGACCCGTCTTGCGGACGAAGGCCGTGAGGTCCTGCACCTGGGCCAGCCGCTCTTCGACGCGACGGGCGACGCGGTTGGAGGTCGCCAGCGACGTGCCCGGCTGCAATAACACGTTGATCTGCACGGCACCCTCGTTGAAGGGCGGCAGGAAATCGCTTTCCAGTTGCAGCAGCGCCACGGTCGACACGGACACGGCCAGCGTGGCCAATGCCAGGACCAGCCACGCAGTGCGAAGACTCATGCGAATCGTGATCTCCGCCACCCCTTTGAGCAGCCGTAGCAGCACGCCGTCGCTGGCATGCATGGCGAGTTGACGCCCGCCCAGCAGCCAGTAACTGAGCACGGGCGTCACGGTCAGCGACACCAACAGCGACGAAACCAGCGACACGATGTACGAGACGCCCATCGGCCGAAACAGCTGTCCTTCCATGCCGGTCAGTGCAAACAGCGGCGTGAACACCAGCACGACGATGATCGTGCCGTAGACGATCGAGTTGCGGATTTCGACGCTGGCTTGAAAGACGACCAACAGCGGGTTTTTCGGCGACGCGGCCGCGCGGTTTTCGCGCAGGCGGCGATAGATATTCTCGACGTCAACGATGGCGTCGTCGACTAACTCGCCGATAGCGACCGCCAACCCGCCGAGCGTCATCGTGTTGACCGACAGCCCGAACGCGGCAAAGACAAGCGCCGTGATGACGATCGACAGCGGGATGGCCGTGAGCGTGATCAGCGTCGTCCGCAGGTTCATCAGAAAAAGCAGCAGGATGATCACGACCAGCACGCCGCCGTCGCGCAGCGCCGTCATCACGTTTTCGATCGCCAGGTCGATGAACACTTTCTGCTGATAAAGATCGGGCATGATCCGCACGTCGGCGGGCAGCGACGACTGCATCTCGGCCAGCGCATCGACGACCTTTTGCGTCACCTCGCGGGTGTCGGCTTGGTTTTGCTTGAGAATCGTCAGGGCCACCGCAGGGCCGCCGGTCATCTCGCCCGCGGCGTCTCGCACGAAGGCGGCGCTGTCGCCCCGTTTGACCTGGGCTCCTTCGGTCACCTCCGCCACCTGCCCCAGCGTGACCGACTGCTGAGCGCGCTGCTTGACGACGATCTCGCGGATCTCGGCGATGGTTTGCACGCGGCCCAGCGAACGGACCAGGTACTCGTTGGGACCCTGCTCGTCGAGGTAACCGCCCGCCGAGTTCTGATTGCTGTCCTCCAACGCCTGCTTCACCTCGGCCAGCGTCACGCCGAATCGCAGCAATGCGTTGGGATCGACCAGCACCTGGAACTGCTTGCGGTCGCCGCCCATGACAATCACCTGCGACACGCCGGGGATCGTCAGCAACCGCTGCCGTACGACCCAATCGGCAAGCGTGCGCAGCTGCATCGGCGTCGTGTCGCCGCTGGCGGTCATGCCGGCGATCATGATTTGCCCCATGATCGACGAAATGGGCATCAACTGCGGGCGCGCGGAGGGCGGCAGCGTGTCCTGCGCCAGCGCCAAGCGTTCGGCAACGATCTGCCGATCATTGTAAATGTCGGTTCCCCAGTCGAATTCCACGTACACGACCGACAGTCCGATGCCCGAGGCCGTCCGGACGGCCTGAACGCCGGTGGCGCCGTTGAGCACCGTTTCGATCGGAAACGTGACCAGCGTCTCGACTTCTTCGGGCGCCATGCCGTGGGCCTCGGTCATGACGACCACGCGCGGTCGATTGAGGTCGGGAAACACGTCAATCGGCAACTGCGACGCCTGCCAGCCGCCGTATCCCAACAGGAACAGCGCCAGCGCGACCACCAGCATGCGGTTGTGCAGCGAGAATCGAATAATGGCGTTGAGCATCGGCGCGGTCCTTCGCGACCTAGTGGTTGTGGCCGGCGTGCGGGTCGATTCCCCCGCCGGCGGCGTTCTTGAGCGCCAAATGCATCTGGTAGGCGCCCTGACCGGCAATCACGTCGCCTTTGAACAGTGCGCCGTCGTTGGCGATCACCACCGCGTTCTGATCCCGGTGCAATACATGCACGGGCACCTGCTCGAAGCGCTCGCCGTTCTGTCGGTAAACGTACGCCTCGGCGCCCTCGTCGACGATCGCCGTCTTGGGAAGAGCCAGCTGGTTCTCCCACGTCTCCACAGGCACGCTGATTCGCATCCGTTGCCCTGGTTTGTACGCCCACTCCAAGAATCGCTTGCCGTCGGGAGTTTGCTTGTCCAGCGCAATTTCGTTCGGCAGCCGCACGTAGACCTTGAACGCCCGCGACTCGGGATCAATCTGCCCGGCCACGTAGAGAACCTCGAGCCCCTCGATCCGCGTCGCGGCGGTGGAGTCTTGCATCGGCTGAGCGGTGACTTGCCGCTCGTTGGCACAGGCGCAGCGGATTTCCGCGGCGTCGTCTTCGAACGCCTGCGCCTCGATATAAAGCTCACAGTGGTCGGCCAGCACCGCCAATTCGTCGCCGATCGCCACATGCTCGCCGCGGGCAATGCCGAGCCGCTGCACCGTGAACAGATGAAACCCGGTGCAGCACTCGTCTGTATCGCCGTGCTCTGGCGCGCGGATCGTGATGTTGCGCAGCAAGCGATGGGTTTGCCGGACTTGCTCGATCTGCTCTTCGCTCAGCCCGTGCAGCAACATGGCTTGCTGGGCCGCGGAGAGCGCGACCTCCAGCTTCTGCTGTTCGTATTGCTGTTCGAGGATACGGCGGCCGGAGACGACACCCTCGCCCAGACTCTGCAGCCGGGCCAACTCGCGTTGAACCACTTCCAACGTGGACGACGTTTCAAGGAATTCGCGCTGTGCGGCGACAAGTTCCTCGTGCGTCAGTTGCAATTCGAACAGCGTCTCGCCGGGGGCGACCGCCTCGCCCGTGACCTTACCGATTCTTGTGACGACGCCGGTGAGCGGCGCGGTGATATGCACCTGCGAACGCCCCGGGCGTTCCACGACGATCGCCGGCAAAGTGAGTTGCCGGTCGTAGGCGCCCGGCTCGACGGTGAGCGGTTCGAAGCCGATGTTCTTGAGCCCCCGCTGGCTCAGCTTGATGCTGGCGGCGGCGTGCGCGTCATGCTCATGCGCGTGGTCGTCTTCGGCGTCGTGATCGGCGTGGTCTTTCGCACTCGACGATTCGTCGGCACGGCGCAGCAGCGGCAGCCACTGGTCGCGCGTGGCCGCCGCGGTCGCGACGACGGCGACCAGGCAGACGACGGCAAAAATTGGCGCCAACCATGATCTGTTCATATCGGGGCGAGACATCGCCTGAATCTCCTGAGAGGCAGCTCCGACACGGCGCAGAGACCGGGCGTCGAGGCTGCGAGGGTTCCGCGCAGGCGCGCAGAAATGTCGCGGGGATCGCGGAGAGCGTGGCCGAACCTTGCGCAGCAGCGACAAGGGGAAGCCCGCGGCGGACTCAAATGAGCAGCACGCTCACGAGAAGATGAGAGCGCAGCGCGGGCGCTCGTTGAGCCAACCAAGCAGCACGGCATCCCGACGGGCAACCGGCAACTTGGCCCGCATCGCTCAGTCCGCAGAATGCCGCTTGGCCCAGAACTTGAGCACCCAGCGCGTCCCACGCGGCAAGCGGGGCGTCGGACTCGATCCCCTTGCAATGGTCGTGGGCGCAGTGGTGGGGATCGGCAGGCTGCGGCTGGCAATGACAGCACGCAACGCTCAACGCCGAGAAATCGCCGCCCGCGGACTGGTGCGTCGCCGGCTCGACGTGATGCGAATGGCAGTCGTCCGCTGCCAAGCAATCGTGGCCGTGACAGTCGCCCCCGGCAGCGGCGCCGTCGTGATCGTGTTCATAGCACGCGGCGTGGCCGCATTCGCCGTGCGCATGGTGCGCGCAGCACCCCACCAGGGCATGCACAAGCACAGCGGCAGCGACAAGGGCTCGAATAACGACGCTCCGAGAACGGCAATTCAGACTTCGCGACGCAGCAGGTCGCAGCGGACAAGTAAAGTATACGTCGACAAGAATCCGCCGGCGACCGCAATAAAAGCCGGGGCAACTGGCGCCGTTTGAGAAAATCGGCTGGCGCCACTGCCGGCTCTGCCAGCTGGCGGGCCGCGATTCACGGCCCCGGGACCGTTGTTGCGTAAAGGATACGGCGTTGGCGTCGTGGCCGGTCTCTTTTGCCGTGACCTGTCGAGTCGGTCTTCGACGCTGTGCCAACCTGTGGACGCCGCGTGCCTTGTACGGACTCGCCGCGAGGGCGGCGCTGAGGCCCAACTCAATTGTCGCTGCAAAACGCTCAACGTTGCCGAAATCTGCGTGCCAATGCTCGCGTTTCGACAAAGTAGGCGTAATGAGGCAGCGCGCCTTGCAGCGGGAAAAGTGCGAGTTGATTGCAACAGGTTTCGCTCGCATCGCTGGCATACTCCAAAATCGAACAATTGAAACTAAGCTTCTTTGCAGCCTTTCCTTGTCGCTCGGATGCTTGGATGCCTTGCCAAATTGAGGTACGATGGAACTACCTCGAACAAAGCTGCCGCGCATGGGCAATTCGGGTTGAGTTCTGTTCCCGTGCAAGCTTGTCCTACTTTGTCCTGCCTCTTCTGCCAAATCTCCGCAGCGTTGGCTGCTTGAGCAGTTCGCTCGGCCGACGACCTGCGTCGTCCGAGCACCGGAAAATGACGAATCTCGGGTTCATTCCCTAGCAGTACACTTCCCGATATGAAACTCGCTTCGGCCGCCGCTCGGTTCATCCTCTGCTTGCTGGCGATTACTCTCGCCGGTTGGTCGGCCCCGCGCGTATCCGGTGCGGAGGTGCAGGTTGACTTCGTGCGCGAGATCAAACCGCTGCTGGCCCGACGGTGCTTTGCGTGTCATGGCCCCGAGACCGGCGAAGGAGGTCTGCGATTCGACAGCCGCGAGGCCGCGCTGGCCGAACTGGACTCGGGGTCGTACGCCATCGTGCCCGGCGACGTTGATGCCAGCGAGCTACTGGCCCGCGTCACTGCCGACGAGGATTCCGGCATGCAAATGCCCCCGGAGGGCGACCCGCTGACGACCGCCGAAATCGATACGCTGCGGCGGTGGATTGAGCAGGGGGCGGACTGGCGCAAGCACTGGGCGTTCTTGCCGATGCAGGACGTCGCCCCGCCGACCTCGCAGCAAAACCAATGGGGCGAGAATCCGATCGACGCCTTCGTGCTTGCCCGGTTGGAGGCGGCGGACTTGCAGCCGAACCCGCCGGCCGATCGCCGCACGCTGATCCGCCGCGCCTACTTCAACCTCACAGGGTTGCCGCCGACGCGGCAGCAGGTCGAGGCGTTCGTTCGCAACGAATCGCCCGACGCCTGGGAGCAACTCGTCGAACAACTGCTCGCCTCGCCGCATTATGGCGAGCAATGGGCCCGGCATTGGCTCGACGTGGTGCGTTTCGCCGAAACCAACAGCTTTGAGCGCGACGCGGCCAAGCCCAACGCTTGGAAATACCGCGACTATGTGATTCGCTCGCTCAACAACGACAAGCCGTACGACCAATTCGTCCGCGAGCAATTGGCTGGCGACGAGTTGGACGAGGTGACCGAGGATTCGATCATCGCCACCGGCTACTACCGGCTGGGAATCTGGGACGACGAACCGGCCGATCCCGAGCAGGCCCTGGCCGACGAGAAAGACGACCTGATCTCGACCACCGGGCAAGCGTTCCTGGGGCTCACGCTCGGCTGCGCGCGGTGCCACGATCACAAAATCGACCCGATCCCGCAGACCGACTACTACGCCATGATGGCCTTCTTCGCCGACGTGACCAGCTACGGCGATCGTGGGGATCAGACCGGCAACAACCAGTGGTTGTTCGACACGGACGAGGATCGGCGAGCGCGGCAAGCTCTCGATGAGCGCGCGCAACGCATCGAGCGCGAGAGGACGTCGATGGAAGAGGTCGGCGTCAAACGGATGTCGGCCACCGATCAGCGCCGCAGCGAAACCGGCGAACGGCAGGCCCTGCTCGAAGAGAAGCTGCAGCGTTACCTTAACTCTTCCGAATGGCAGCTGTACCAGGAAACGCTGGCGCGATTGGAGCGCGTGCGTCGCGAGCGCAACGCCTTGCCGGCGGTGCAGACGGCCCTCGCTCTGGCACGTTGCGAACCGACGCCGCCCGCGACGCACGTGATGGTGCGCGGCAACCCCCATGTGCTGGGCGACGTGGTGGAGCCGCACTTCCCGCACCTGTTCGAGGTTCCCGAACCCTCGATTCCTGCCGCCGCCTCCGACGCCCGCTCGGCGGGTCGGCGTCGCGTATTGGCCGACTGGATCGCCTCGCCGGACAATATGCTCACCGCGCGGGTCATCGTGAACCGCGTGTGGCAGCATCACTTTGGCCGCGGGATCGTGCGCTCGGCAAACAACTTTGGCGAACTGGGTGATCCGCCGACGCACCCGGAATTGCTCGATTGGCTCGCCCAGTGGCTCATCGACCACAATTGGCAGCTCAAGCCGCTGCATCGGCTGATCATGACGTCGCAGACCTATCGAATGTCGAGCGCCGGCAACTCCCGCGCGTTGGAGGCGGATCCGACGAACGACTTGCTGTGGCGATTCGACATGCGACGGCTCAGCGCCGAGGAAGTGCGCGATGCGGCGTTGGCGGCCGCGGGCGTGCTGAACGACCGCGTCTACGGCCCGAGCTTCTATCCGACCCTCAGCGAGGAAGTGCTGGCGACGCAATCGCACCCCGGCGACGGCTGGGGCGACTCGTCGCCCGAGGAGGAAGCGCGGCGGAGCGTGTACATTCATCGCAAACGCTCGCTGTTGGAGCCGCTGCTCACCGCGTTTGATTTCCCCGACATCGACTCGTCGTGTGAAGCGAGGTTCGCCACGACCCAGCCGCAACAGGCGCTGGCGATGCTCAACAGCGCTTTTATGAATCAACAGGCCGAGCGACTCGCGCTGCGCGTTCAGACGGCAAGCGACGATCCGGTTGCCGAGTCGATCCGAGTGGTCCTGGGTCGCGAGCCGACGTACGAAGAAGTAGCCGCCGGCACGCAATTGATCGACCGCCTGCAAACGCACTACGACCGCACCGCCGACGAGGCGCTGCGACAGTGGTGCCTGGTCGTGCTCAATCTCAACGAATTCATGTATCTCGACTGATTCCCCGGCGCCAATTCCACAGTTCGCTCCCCCAAGGGTCTTCCGTGAGCAAGCCATCGTCATCCGCCGCTTCGTTTTGCCGACGCACGCGGCGCGAGTTCCTGTGGGAATCCGGTTGCGGTTTCGGCGGCGCGGCGTTGGCCGCCATGCTGGCGGCGGACGGACTCGCGCCCGCGGCCCGCGCGGCCGATTCCAGTCGTGCGTTGGCTCCGCGTGCTGGCGCCTACAACGGCAAAGCCAAGAGCGTCATCTTTCTGTTCATGTACGGCGGTCCCAGCCATGTCGACACGTTCGACTACAAGCCGGCGCTGGTGGGCAAAGACGGCGTCATGGTCGACGTGAAGACCCACGGCCGCGGCGGGCACCGCAACCAGGGGCGGATTGTCGAACCGCGGTGGAAGTTCGCCCAGCACGGCGAATGCGGCAAATGGGTCAGTTCCCTGTTTCCGCACCTCTCGACATGCGTTGACGACATCGCGTTCTTGCACTCGATGACCGCCGAGTCGCCGATTCACGGCTCGGCCATGTTGATGATGAATTCGGGCAAGCTGCAAAGCGGGTACCCGGCCATGGGTTCCTGGGTGAACTACGGACTGGGTTCGCCCAACGAGAATCTGCCCGGGTTCGTGGTGATGCTTGACCGCACGGGCGGCCCGATCAGCGGCGCCAAGAACTGGTCCAGCGGCTACATGCCCGCCACCTACGCCGGCACTGTGTTTCGCCCCGAGGGGTCGCCGATTAACGACCTCTCGCTGCCGGAGAACGTCGACCGCCCGCTGCGCCGCGAGGTGCTCGATTCACTGGAGCAGCTCAATCGCCGCCACTTCGATGCGCGGCCCGATCAATCTGACTTGGCGGCGCGCATCGCCAGTTACGAGCTGGCGTTTCGCATGCAACAGCACGCCCCGGAGGCCGTCGATATCAGCGGCGAAGCGGCGACCACGCTATCCGCCTACGGCGTGGACCGCGCCGAGACGCGCGACTTTGGCATGCGGTGCCTGCTGGCGCGGCGGTTGGTGGAACGCGGCGTGCGATTCATTCAGGTCTACTCCGGCGGCGCCCATAACGACGACAACTGGGATGCGCACGGCGACCTCGAGGCAAACCACTCCAAGCACGCGCTCGAAACCGATCAACCCATCGCCGCCCTGCTGAAAGACCTCAAGCAACGGGGGCTGCTGGAGGAAACGCTGGTCGTGTGGGGCGGCGAGTTCGGCCGCCAGCCGACGGCCGAGTACGAAGTCGGCACCGGCCGCGATCACAACTCCTACGGATTCACAATGTGGGCCGCAGGCGGCGGCGTGAAGGGAGGGGTGAGCGTCGGCGCGACCGACGAGCTCGGCTCCGCCGCAGTGGAGTCGCCGATGCACGTTAAACGACTTCACGCGACGATTCTGCGACAGTTGGGGCTCGACCCCAACGGCTTGTCGTATTTCTACCGCGGGCTGGATCAGAAACTCGTCGGCGTCGAACACGTCGAGCCGATTCACGAGATTGTCTGACACGGCGGATTCTTTCTTCCGAGCTGCGCGGCGAATTCGCTGCCGTGTACTTCGAACAGCATGGCCGTCGCAGTCGTTCCGACTGGGGTGTAGCGCGTGTGCGGTTTCGCCCAATCGCGCACTGTTGGTGGGCCGATGCGTCGGTTCACGTCGTCGAAACGCGTTTCAATCGCCTGCCGAGAAAGACCCAGGAGCCCGCCGCCGGAGAATCTCCATGCACCGACAAAAGCCGCGTGCATGTCCCACGCTGAGTGAAACCCGAAAACCGTAGTCAAAGAGGACTTTTCGGGTCAGTTTTGCGACACCTGATCCATGATATTACGTACTTAAGTACGACGTCGCCTTGGCTCGTCATGGTTTCGGCGGCCTGTACGGGCCGCGGCGACAGGCCAAATCTCAAAAACGATGCGTCATCGCGAGGAGTCCTGACTTTTTTGCAAGATTCTCCGTCACCAGCGACCGATTCCTGGTAATGAAATTGGCGGCTGGAATCTTTTCTTTCCACCGGATCTCATTGAAACAATCGCACTTCGCGCGGCCGGCAAGGCAGGTTTGCGAGAAGAGGCAAGGAGACTGTCGTCGCGGGCACTTGGCGCCGACAGCCACGGCGGCATGGACTACAGCGTACTGACGCGGCACAACTTCCCGGACTGGACGACGGCGGCGCCCCTTTGGCAGCGACAACGGATCGCCGAACCCGCTGGTATTGCCCCTTTGGCCGCGGCGCACTCAGCGAGGCGCCCGCAGCGATCGCCGCCGCGCGCTGCGCGCGAAAATGAGTCCAATGCTTCTGAGATGATTTCTCATTGCATTCCACTGCCGGATGCCCACGATAGGGGTCTCGGCGCAGCGACGCCCCCAGTCGCCGGGTCGACACGCCGGACTCACCGGCACGCTTGCCTCGCGGCGCCGGTTTGTCCTGCGGACTCGTCGGCTTTCTCCATTCTTCCATCACCGCAATAGCAAAGTACGAATCGATATGAATCCAGCTACCGTGGCCATCCTTCTGGCGTTTTTGGTGATGGGCGTGGCCGACGCCATGGGGCCGCTCTCGGACGCCGTGAAGGATCACTACAAGGTAAGCGACACGGTCGCGACGCTGCTGCCTTTTTTTGTGTTTATCGCCTTTGCTGCGTTCAGTATTCCCGGCGGACTGCTCGCCGGGCGAATCGGCAAGAAAAACCTGCTGCTATTGGGTCTTGGTCTGAACGCCGCCGGCATGCTGGTACCCAGCGTCGTTGTGCCTAGTTTCCCGGTGCTACTGGCATGCATCTTCACGCTCGGCATCGGCACCACGTTTCTGCAGGTGGCGGGCAACCCGATCATGCGTGACGTGAGCCAGCCGGGCAAGTACAGCCGCAACTTGGCATTGGCGCAAGGCATGAAGGGCGTCGGCAGTGCGTCCTCGTCGTACCTTGTCTCGGTCACGGCCGTGATTGGTTTTCTTGCCGCCATGGAGTGGCGGGCCGCGTTCCCCATCTTCTTTGCCCTAATGTTGCTGGCGTTCATCATGGTCGCCATGTTGAAAGTGGACGAGTCGAAGCCCGACGTGCCGCCAAGCATTAGCAGCAGTCTTTCGCTGTTGAAGGAGCCGGTGTTCGCGCTGGCCGTGCTGGGCATTTTCCTGTACGTCGGCGCCGAAGCCTCGATGGGGCGGTTCGTCAAGCCCGCGCTTGTGGAGCACGGGTTCTCCACCGACGACGCAGCATGGTACGGTCCGTCGATGTTCTTCTCGCTGCTGACCGTCGGTCGATTGCTGGGTGGGGCGATCTTGTCGGTTGTCAGTCCGCTGACGTGTTTGCGCGGGTCGGCGCTGTTGGGTTTGATCGGCGCCGCGCTGTTTATGTTTGGCTCAAAGTGGCTGGCGCTGGCAGGCGTCGTGGCGGGCGGACTGGGATTTGCCAACATCTGGCCAATGCTCTTTTCCATCACGGTGGAACATCGTCCCGAAAAAGCCAATGAATTGAGCGGCCTGATGTGCATGGCCATCTCCGGCGGGGCGATCGTGCCGCTGATCATGGGCCAATTGGTGGATCTCAAGTGGGGCGCGCTGGCGTTTGTCGTGCCCGCCGCTTGTTTCGCTTATCTGCTGATGATTTCGCTGTGGCCATCGAAGCCGACGGGCAACGCCGCCGAAGCGTGAGACGAATCGCATCGGCGCCGTGCGCCGCCACACAGAGAAGAGGACTTAGCGATGACGTGGGAAACTGATAAACGAGTCGTGCTGACGCTCGACGCCGGGGGAACGAACTTCGCCTTTTCGGCCGTGCAGGGCGGGCGCCAGATCGGCGACACCGTTGTGCTGCCCGCCGAGCCGAACGATTTGGACAAGAGCCTCGGCAACATCACCGAGGGTTTCCAACGGTTGATTGACGCGTTGGGAACCTCGCCCGCGGCGATCAGCTTCGCCTTTCCCGGGCCGGCCGATTACCCCCACGGCATCATCGACAACGGCGGCAACCTGCCCGCGTACAACAACGGCGTCGCGTTGGGACCAATGCTGGCCGATCGGTTTGGCGTGCCGGTTTACATGAACAACGACGGCGACCTGTTCGCCTACGGGGAAGCCATCGCCGGTTTGCTGCCGAAGGTCAATCGCCAGTTGGAAGAGGCCGGCAGTCCCAAGCGGTACCGCAACCTGTTTGCCGTGACGTTGGGTACGGGTTTCGGCGGCGGAATCGTGCGTAACGGAGAGTTGTTCATCGGCGACAACTCCAACGCCGGCGAGATTTGGATCATGCGCAACAAACTGGGCAAAGACGCCTTCGCCGAGGAAGGCGCCAGCATTCGCGCGGTACAGGCGGCGTACGGCGAGATCGCCGGCACCGACGCCGACGACCTGCCCGAGCCGAAAGAGATTTTTGAAATCGGCATGGGGACGGCGACCGGCGACCAAAAGGCGGCCCAAATGGCCTTCGCCCGTTTGGGCGAAGTGGTGGGCGACGCGCTGGCCAACGCGCTGACGTTGATCGACGGTTTGGCCGTCATCGGCGGCGGACTTGCGGGGGCTTCGCCGCTGTTTATGCCGCGGCTCATTGAGGAACTCAACGGCACGATTGCCAAGTACAACGGCGAGCGGATCCCCCGGCTCGCCCAGCGGGCGTTTAACCTCGACGACCCGGACCAACTGGCCGCATTCCTGCGAGGCGAAGCCAGGGAAATCGTCGTGCCGGGAACCGATCGCAAGGTCGCCTACGACCCGCTCAAACGGATCGGCGTGGGGGTTTCGGAACTGGGCGCCAACCGCGCCGTGGGCATCGGTGCGTACGCCTACGCCCTACAGCAACTTGATCAGGCTCAATCTTAAGCGACGCGCAGACTGCGGCGCATCGTTGCGCTCCATCGGAAAGGCCAACTCATGACGCACAACTTTACTCGCCGCGAAGCGCTGGGAGCGATCGCCGCTGCCGGCAGCGCCGCCACGTTCTTGGGATCGACGCGCGTACGCGCCGCCGACGCCGCCGGCTTCGTGAGCAAGCGTCCCCCCGTGTCCCAGCGGTGCTTCACCAGCCCCGCGATCGAGAATGCGATCAGTTCGGTGCGCGGCAAAATCGCCGACGCCGAACTCGCCTGGATGTTTGAGAACTGCTACCCCAACACGCTCGACACGACCGTCGACTACGGCGAGCTCGACGGGCAACCCGATTCGTTCATCATCACCGGCGACATCGACGCGATGTGGCTGCGCGACTCGACGGCCCAAGTGTGGCCCTACCTGCCGTACCTGGGTGAAGACGACAAACTGCGACGGCTCGTTGCAGGGCTGGTGCATCGCCAGGCGAAGTGCATCCTGCTGGACCCTTACGCCAACGCGTTTTACAAGGACGCCAGCCGCCCGTCGCACTGGGCCAGCGATCAGCCGTCGCCCGTCGCCGGCGTCCACGAGCGCAAGTGGGAGATTGACTCGCTCTGCTACCCGGTGCGACTGACGAACGCCTACTTGCAGCAAACCGACGACGCGTCGGTGCTCGACAAGCAGTGGCAGGACGCGATGCGGCTGATCGTGAAGACCTTCAAGGTCGAACAGCGCAAAGACGGCGCGTCGCCTTACCGCTTCGTGCGGAAGACAACGGCCATGCTCGACGCGCCGCCGTTCGATGGCACGAGCCGGCCCATCAACCCGGTGGGGCTGATCGTCTCGGCGTTTCGCCCCAGCGACGACAGCACGCTGTATCCGTTCCTGGTGCCCTCGAACCTGTTCGCCGTGCAGTCGCTGCGGCAACTGGCCGAGATCTTCGCCAACCGACTGGGAGACAAGGCGTTCGCGGCGGAATGCACAGCGCTTGCCGACGAGGTTGAGGCCGCACTCAAGCAGTACGCGATCGTCCCGCATCTCGATTTTGGCGAGATCTACGCCTACGAAGTCGACGGCTTCGGAAACCAGGCGTTTTGGGACGATGCCAACGTTCCCAGCCTCATGTCGCTGGCGTACCTGGGCGTCCACACGGCCGACGACCCGCTGTACGTCCGCACGCGCAAGTTTCTCGTGAGCGACAGCAACCCGTACTTCCTGCGGGGCAAGGCCGCCTCGGGGCAAGCGAGCCCCCACACCGGCAAGGTGCGCATCTGGCCGATGGGCATCATCCTGCGAGCGCTCACAAGCACCTCCGACACGGAAATCGTCGAGTGCCTGTCGGCGCTCAAACGGACCCACGCCGGCACGGGGTTCATGCACGAAGCGTTCAACAAGGACGACCCGGCCGACTACACGCGCGATTGGTTCGCCTGGGCCAACACGCTGTTCGGCGAACTGATTGTCAAGGTCTACAACGAGCAACCGCAGCTCCTCACGCGGTCGTTCTAGGCTTCATCCCAAATCATTGATAAAGGACGAAGCGCCGGGAGGGCGAAGCTCCGCTGAGCATGAATTTGCGATGCCCTGTGGCTCGGTAGAGCCTCGCCCTCCCTTTTGACGTCTCACTTGCCACGACAACGCCACGATTGTCGCTACCGAAAGCACGGATGCGGGATTTGCCCCGTCCGCACCGCTGACAACACACTCTCAAACTCCCCCCTTCAACTGGTATTGGCGCCATGTTCCGTCGAGTCCTCGCTCACGAGTTCTTCCGCAGCTATTGCACATTGTTTTTGATCGCCGCCAGCGCGGCAGTCAGCGTCGCCCGCGAACCGGCGCTGGTCGACCTCGCCAATCCGCTGCAGGGGACCGACTCGATCGTTTCGTTCTCGCACGGCAATCTTTACCCGGCGATCGCGACGCCGTTTCCGATGAGCGCGTGGGCGCCGTTCACCCAGCCCGTGCCGGATTCGTTTTACTACCAGTACCGGCAATTGACCATCCGAGGAATTCGGCAAACCCACCAGCCGAGCCCCTGGATCAGCGATTACGGCGCCTTCGCGGTCATGCCTGTCGCCGGGGAGTTGCGTCTGAGCGACCGCGACCGCGGGGTCGAATTCTCGCACGACGACGAAACGACCCGGCCCAGCTACTACCGCGTGTACTTGCCGCAGTACGACGCCACGATCGAGGTCACGCCCACCGCTCGGTGCGCTTCGTTCCGCGTGACGTTCGGCGACAAGGCGCCGGCCTATCTGGTGCTCGACGGATTTCCTGGCGGGTCGAACGTGACGGTTCTGCCCGAACAGCAACAAATCGTCGGCGAGTCGCGGTTCCGCAGCGGGGGAACGCCGGATAACTTCGCGAATCACTTCGTCGTGCAATTCGATCAGCCCATGAAATCCTACGGAGTGTGGGACCGGGATGGCGCCCGCGCGGGCGATTCGGCGCTGGCCGGCGAGTGGGTTGGCGCGTTCGTGGAGTTCGACGTGTCGAAGTCGCGCGTCGTGACGTTTCGCATCGCTTCGTCGTACATCGACCAGGACCAGGCGAAGGTGACGCTGGAACGCGAAATCGGCGACGACGATTTTGACGCCGTACTGGCCAAGGCCGACGCCGCATGGAACAAGCAGCTGGGCATCATCGAGGTGGAAGGCGGAACGCTCGAGCAGCGGCAGACCTTCTACTCGGCGATGTACCGCAGTTCGCTGTTTCCGCACAGGTTTTACGAGGTCGACGCCAACGGCCAGAATCGCTACTACAGTCCGTACGACGGCAAGGTGCATCAAGGCGTGATGTACACCGACAGCGGCTTGTGGGACACGTTCCGTGCGGTGCATCCCCTGCTGAACCTCATCGCGCCGAAGATCAACGCGGAGATCCTGCAGGGTCTGCTCAACGCCTACGACGAGAGCGGCTGGCTGCCGGCGTGGGCCAGCCCGGGCCACCGCGGATGCATGATCGGCAATCACGCGTTCTCGCTGTTCGCCGACGCGTGGGTCAAAGGCAATCGCGACTTTGACGCCAAGAAGGCGCTGGCCGCGATGCAGCACGACGCCAACCAGCCCGGCCCAATCGGCAGCATCGGCCGCGAGGGCGCCGAGTACTACCGCGAGTTGGGTTACCTGCCTTCACCCGACATCCGCGAAGCGACGGCCAAGACGCTGGAGTTCGCCTACGACGACTATTGTGCGAGCGTGCTGGCGCGCGAGTTGGGCGACGACGAGTTGGCCGAGGAGTTTGCCGAGAACTCGCAGAACTGGCACAACGTCTTTGACGCGGAGACCGGGTTTGTGCGCGGCCGGAAGAAGGACGGTTCGTGGGTCGAGAATTTCCACCCCGACGAATGGGGCGGGCCGTTCACCGAGGGCAACTCCTGGCATTGGACGTGGTGCGTGTTTCATGATCTCGACGGGCTGATGGAAGCCCTCGGGGGCCGCGAGGCGTTTGCCGACAAACTGGACGAAGTGTTCGAGGTGCCGCCCACGGTGCGCACCGGATCGTACGGCGGGTTGATCCACGAAATGACCGAAATGATCGCGCTGAACATGGGGCAGTACGCTCACGGCAATCAGCCGATCCAGCACATGATTTACCTCTACGTCCACGCCGGCCAACCATGGAAGGCCCAGGCGCGCGTGCGCGAGGTGATGACCGAGATCTACGACCCGTCGCCCAAAGGCTATTGCGGCGACGAGGACAACGGCCAGACCTCGGCATGGTATGTGTTCAGCGCCATCGGATTCTATCCCGTGACGCCAGGCCATCCGACGTACATCCTGGGCAGCCCGCTGTTCGATCGGGCGACGATCCACCTGCCTGGCGGAAAGAAGTTCGTCGTGCAGGCGGACGATAACGGCCCCGAGGATGTGTACATTCAGTCGGCCAAACTCAACGGCAAGCCGTTGGATCGAGCGTGGCTCATGCACGACGAAGTTGCCAGCGGCGGCACGCTGCAGTTGCAGATGGGCCCCGAGCCCAACACGACCTGGGCGACCGATGCCGACGTACGGCCGCCAAGTTTTTGATTACGACGTGTGGTTGGAACAATTGGCCCTTCCCATCGATAGCGCAAGCCGCCGACGTGCGAGACCGCGTGCTGATCCTCACGCTCACGCCGCGTCGAGCGAGCGGCGTTGGGCGGCGCGTTCAATCCACCGTGCAACCTTGGCAGCGGTGGGCGCCGGGCTGTTGCGGAGGATGCGCTGGCCCTCCTTGGTACGGCAATAGGCCGTGATCGTGCGGGCCAACTCGGTCGGATCAGCGCCGGAAATCCGTTTCGGTTCTGTGAAGCCGCAGGCCACCAACAGTTGGGCGCCGTAGCCGCGCAGTTCGGGAATGCGGCAGACCAGCCGCGCCTGCTGCTGCCACGCGACGAGCTTCTCGTGCGTGATCCGGCGGTCAGACAACTCGTCGGCCACGGAGACCGGGTCGCACGCCAGCAGGTCGGCCACCGTGCGGATGCCCGCCTCGACGAGCAGCGCCGACGTCTTTTCGCCAATCGAAGGTGCGTCGACCACGGGGCTGGAGGTTTCCAAGAAGAACCGCAACGGTCGTGTCGAGCGCGTCTGCTCGCTGCGGCGGGTGCGGCGCGGAGTGTCGCGCTGAATTTCCTTGCGTTCGGTCCGATCGCTTTGCTGCGTGCGAGGCGAACGGCGCGCCTCGCCCTGCCCCGCGCCAGTAAACTGGCGAATGCGCGGCGCGGCGGCGCGGTGAGTCCGCCACGCGGAATAGGCGCCAGATCGCCGCCAACGATCGATCTCATCAGCGGCGGCGCGTTGCCAGGTGCGAAACTGATTGCGCTCGTACCGTTTGCGAGCGGAAACAAATCGAGTTCCGCGCGACGAATCCAGGAACGCGTCGGCCAGGGCGACCAATTCGCCGAGATCGGCGTCAGCCAACTGTTTGGGCGTTTCGATGCCGCAGGCGGCCAGCAGTTGGGCGTCGTTCAGCGAGACGCCCGGGACGAAACACATCAGCCGCATGTGGGTTTGCCACAGCGCGACCACGGCCGCCGTGGCGGTGGGGTGCTTGAGTCCGTCCGCAATGGCCTGCGGATCCGCGCGCAGCAAGTCGCCGGCGGTGCGAATGCCAAGCCGCGCGAAGCGGCTCGCCGTGTCGTTGCCCAACACGGGGAAGTCGGCCATGCTGGCGTCTTCAGTCAGGTAATAGACGGTTTGCTCGGCGTCGGACGCGGGCCAAACTCCGGTGACGCGCAGTTGCGGTCCAGTTTCGTCGACCGTCTCGCGCACGACGCGCGTGGTCGCCACTTCGTCGACGACGGGCGCCGGCTGGGTCGGCTCAATCGCGCTGCGTTGCTGCCGCAGTTCGTCCATCGCGTACAGATTGGCGCCTAGCGAAGTGAAGCGGCGAACCGCTTCGCGATCTTCGGTAAAGACGAGCGTCTGCCTGCCCGAGGCGGCAAAGCTCGCCAGCACGCCGGCCATGGCGGCCGCCGCCGCAGCGTCCTGGCGCAGAAACGGCTCGTCGAGCACCAACGGCAGGTGCGTGCCGCGAGCGGCGTGCGAGGCGACCAGAGCGAGCGTAACGGCAAGGTAAGTCTGATCGCGCTCGCCGGGGGTGAGTTGCTCGAAGCTGCGGGTGCGACCGTCGCGATCGACCACTTCGCCCGGCTTGTCGCCATGCCGACCGCGGACCTGCACAAGCCGGCCGTCGGTCAGTTTGGCCAGCACGTCGGAGGCGCGCCAGCCGTCAACCGGCGGCGCCGCGGGTCGTTCGCAGTCGCATGCCAGGTGGCGAGCGATCTGGGATTCGATTTCGTCGAGTTCGGCCTTCAATTGCGCGACCGACTCGGCGTCGAGCAAACCGGCGCGACTGCGTTGCCAGTCGTTCCACTGTCGCTCCCCGGCGGCGATTTCGCCGTCGACTTCGACGATCTGGCCGCGGAGGGTTTCCATGCGCTGCTGCAACTCGTCAGCGGCGCGACGGGCTTCGTCATGTCCGCGGACGCGGTCGCCGCGGCCGAGCAACATCGCCTCCGAATCGACGACAAACCGGCCGTGGTGCTCGCAACGACAATGCTCGTCGGCCGGAGCGTCGGGGTACAGCACCACCGGCTGCGATTCGAGCCGCATGCGGTGGAGCAAACCCTGCCGTTGGCCGAGCAACTGCTCCAGCTGCTCGGAAAGATCGGTTTGGGCCCGGGTGAGCTGCCGGGCCTCGGCCTGCAATTGCATGCGGCGGAACGCGCGTTCCTGTTCGGTAATCTGCCCGCACAAGGCGTAGGCTTGCTGCCGCAGCATGTCCGCCACGGGTGACAAACGGGCGTGGGCGTCGGCGTCGTAGCGGGAATCGCTCTCGACGGCGCGAGCGAGTTGCGCCGTTTCGGCGTCGAGGTCGTCCAGCAGGCGCTCGATCACTCCCAGCGTGGCGCGTTGGTCGGCGAGGCTGTCGACATCGCTGGCGGCGCCGGCGGATTGCGACTCGGCCAATTCGCGGCGAACCACCGCTTCGCGTTGTTGCAAGTCGGCGAGCGTCTGGCGGCAGCGGCCGATCTCGGCGTCGAGTTGTTCGATCTGCGACTGCAGCTTCTCGTGTTCGCCAGGCGCAGTACGGCGGGCGGCGGCTTCCAGGGCGAAGTACCGCAACCGCATCGTCACTCCGGCCAGCTCGGCCTGCAGGCGGTGCAGTTCGCCCAGAAGTTGCTCGCGGCGCGTGCGGCGTTGGCCGAGCGACGCTTCCAACTCGGCAAGTTGCCGCTGTAGGTCGCCGCTCTGCCGCCGACGTCCGGCAAGGCGCGACTCAAGCTGCTCGGTCACTTGATCGCGCCGGGCCGCCAAAGCGTCTAACTGACGGCTGTTGGGCTGGGCGCGTATCGTCGACGCGTCTGGCCGGTGGTCGGTGCAGCGGGACTCGCCGTCATCCGCCTTCAGCAAGGCATTGAAGTCGCGGGCAAAATCTGGAGCAAACAGCTCCTCGACGCGCGGTCCTTCGGCAAAATCGACCGCGTAGAGTTGGGCGAGCAGCCGCGGAGACGCATCGCCGAGCAACCGCTGCACCGTGCGACTGTCGACCGCCGCGCCATGATCGGCCGCCACAGTGAGCCGGCCGGTCGGCGAACCATCGCGGTGCCGTCGCAGGACATAGCCGCCGTGGGGAACGTCGATCGTGAGCGAACCCTCGACCAAGGGCGTGGTCTGACCGAACTCGCGTCGCCATGCGCTGCCCGTCCTGCCGTACAGCAGTTGAGCGACGAGTTGGGCGACGGTGCTCTTTCCGCTCCGCGCACGGCCGTGAATGATGTTCGCTTGCTGGCTCAACCGGTCGACTGCCAGATCGGACCAACCGCCGTCGCCGGCGAGCGCAAGTCGAGAGATTTTCATCCGTAGCATCCTTGCACGGGGCGGCCGCACGGGCCGCAAGCAGATATGAGTCGACAGCGCACCGGCGCCGCGCGGGAGCGGCGCCGCTGGGCGCATTTTCCATTGCCTTGAGAGTAGTCAAAACCCGGGGGCAAGGCAACGCGAGTGTTGCTGGCGCCGAGGGCGACGACGTCCTCATCGGCGCTGCTAGCTGCCAGCGATCGGCTGAAGCAACCGGCGCCGTTACTTGGCGACCGACCCGAGGCGAACTACGAATTCGCCGCCGATCTCGATATACGGTGAGCGGAGTTCCCGCTGCCGAACCACCCTGACAATCACCTGGATCGGTTCGGCTCGATAGGACGACCGCAACTTGCAGGCGATAAATGGCGCCGTGATGCGGCCCATGTTGACCATGCCCAGCCCCCCGGCCGAGACGTTGACCACCATCATTTGGAATGTGGGGCTAATCGGGTAAAATTGCTCGTCGAGTTCCACGCCTGCGGCGAGCAATGCGACGGCGACCCGCCTCGACCTGCGTTTCTCCGGTGCATAACCATCTGATTCATGGGCGGCCATCCGAACGATTTCGGCACGCGTGTCGGTACTGATCGGCGGCAAATAGCTGGTGTCGAAGTGGCGGTCGTCCAGTGCGACGCGATCGCCCAGAGCGGGAAGTCTGTCAGGTATGCAAATCGCAGGAAAGGGGATCCCGCACTCCACGCACTGCCACACCGCGGCGTGCTCGCCCGCTTCGGCAATCCGAAGAGGCAATTCGCGATTGCACCGATTGCAGATCATCCCTTCGGCGCACGGCGCCAAGAGGGCGCCGCTGCTTCCGTACGTTGACATAGTCGCTCCTATGCCTTTCGTGACCGTCGACTCGGATGAGTCCAGATGAGATTGGCCGCAGACTTCCGGAAAGCGTTGCGGTCTAGTGGAAATTTAGGTCGTATCTGCAACTGAGAGCGTTTCAATCGACGATTTACCGCAACTCCTGCGGTTCCCCGGAGTGAATTCGTAATGAGGACAACGTTTGATGCAGTTGTGCTGGGGATCGGGGGAATCGGTTCGGCCGCGTTGTATCGTTTGGCGCGGCGCGGGCTGCGGGTCCTCGGCGTCGATCGATACGAGCCGCCGCATGATCGCGGCAGTTCGCACGGAGAAACGCGGATCATTCGCAAAGCGTATTTCGAACACCCTGACTATGTGCCGCTGGCCGAAGCAGCACTGGCCGAGTGGAACGAGTTGGGTCGGGCCACGCGGCAGAACCTGCACCGTACGACAGGGCTCCTGGAGTTGGGGCCGCCCGCGGGCGTTGTCGTGCCGGGCGTGCTGCAGGCGGCCCGGCAGCATGGCCTGCAGGTCGAACAACCAACGGCGGCCGAAGCCGCCCGACGCTGGCCGGGCTTCGTGGCCGACGGACTTGCCGTCGTGTATGAACCGGACGCAGGCGTGCTGTTTGTCGAGCGATGTGTTGCGGCGCACCTCGCGGCGGCGCAGGCAGCCGGGGCCCAAGTCTTGCCGGGCGTTGAGGCGTTCGGCTGGCGATGCGGCAAGTCGCTCACGCTGACCACCGCGGCCGGGGAGTTTCAGACCGAACGTTTGATCGTCGCCGCCGGCGCATGGTCCGGCGCGCTGCTGGCCGAGTTGGGCGTGCCGCTGACGCCGCGGCGGCAGATGGTCACCTGGCACGACGCGGCCCCCGCACTGCACGCCGACGCGGGATGTCCCTGCTTTCTGTTCGAACTGCCCAGCGGCGTCTTATACGGTTTTCCTGATTTGGGCGACGGACTGAAAGTGGGCGACCACGCTCCCGGCGCCGTGGTCGACGACCCGGGCCGCCTGGATCGCGAATTGCACCCCGGCGACCGCGAGCCTCTGTCGGCATTCCTGCGCGAGCGACTGCCCGGCGCCACGCCCGCTCCCCTGCGGCACTCGGCGTGCATGTATACGATGTCGCCCGACGAGCACTTCGTCCTTGACCGCCACCCAGCAGACAAGCGCATCGTCCTGGCGGCAGGGCTGTCCGGGCATGGTTTCAAGTTCGCTCCCGTGTTGGGCGAAGCGCTCGCCGATTTGGCAATCGAAGGAGCCAGCCGGCTTCCGATTGATTTCTTGTCGCTCGCTCGGTTTGGCAGTTCCGAGTCGCCCTAGACGGTCCCCTCCCCCTGGTGCGCATGCGCTTCTGGAAAGAGCGCAATCGCTTCTGCGCACCCTCCCGAAGGCCCGTCGGGGTGGTAGTATTGAGGTTGGGGCGACCACTTCCATCCGAACAGAGAGCTGCCGCGCCAGCGGCGGAGAGCAGGACCGATGCACACTGTCTTGTTATTGGGGGCCGGGAAAATCGGCCGGATGATTGCCCGGTTCCTCGTCGACTCGGGCGACTACCGCGTGAAAGTCGCCGACGCTGACGCCGACGCCCTCCGGCGGCTGGCCGACCGCGTGGCGATTGAACCCGTCGAGCTCGATGTGGCCGACGCGGCCGCGTTGGGCCGGGCGCTGGCCGATTGCGATTCGGTGATCTCGGCCCTCAGCTACTACCACAACCCGGACGTGGCCCAAGCCGCCTTGGCCGCGGGAACCAGTTACTTTGATCTGACCGAGGACGTGGAGACGACGCGGCGGGTGCGCGAAATCGCCGAGCAGGCGCAACCGGGGCAAATCTTCATGCCGCAGTGCGGGCTGGCGCCAGGATTTATCTCAATTGTCGCCCATCACCTGACCAAGTATTTCGACAAGCTCGACATCGTGAAGATGCGGGTCGGCGCCCTGCCGCAGTTTCCGACCGGGTCGTTGAAGTACAACCTGACTTGGTCCACCGACGGTTTGATCAACGAGTACTGCAACCCGTGCGACGCGGTCTACGCCGGGCGACGCATTGACGTGCTGCCGCTGGAGGGGCTCGAGCATTTTTCGCTCGATGGCGTGCGCTACGAGGCGTTCAACACCAGCGGCGGCCTGGGCACGCTGTGCGAGACGCTGGAAGGCCAGTTGCGGGAACTCAACTACAAAACGATCCGCTACCAGGGGCACCGCGATCAGATGGTCATGCTGGTCAACGAGTTGCAGCTGGGCGAACATCGCGACACGCTCAAGGAAATCCTCGAGCGCTCGGTGCCGATCACCTTCCAGGACGTGGTTGTCACGTTCTGCACCGTCACGGGCTGGCGGGACAACCAGCTGGTGCAGGTGACCGACGCACGGAAGATTTATCACGAATACATCGGCGACGAGAATTGGAGCGCCATTCAAATCACCACCGCCGCGGGAATTTGCGCCGCGGTCGATATGCACGAAGCCGGCAAGCTGCCCGAGCGCGGATTCGTGCGACAGGAACAGGTCGACTTCGACGAGTTCATCGCCAACCGGTTCGGCAAGCATTACGATGCCGCCAGCGCAACGCGGTTTAGCACCGGAGCGGGCAGCTTGCCGAAGGCGTCGTTCAAGGGAAAGAATTAATCAGTCGGTCACCGGCCCGCGTGGCGGCCCGGCGAGCGACCTTGAATTTCGCAGAGTCGTCACTTTACTTCTCAATCAGATAGCCTCGACGCCGCGCGGCGCGACCGCGCTGAACACATGCTGCCTCACGTTTCCGAAGCGCTCACGAACCTTGGCATCCCCGCCCAACCCGCCGCATTGGCGATTGGCGGCGAGTGGACCGCAGGCGACGGCGCCATGCTGCACAGTCGCTCGCCGATCGACGGCGCCGAGCAAGCGAAGTTCGCTCTGGCCACAGGCGCCCAAGTGGACCAAGCCATTGGCGCTGCGGCCGGCGCCTTCCGTGCGTGGCGAGTCACACCGGCGCCGGTCCGCGGCGAATTTGTCCGCCGGTTCGGCGAGCAACTCCGCCTGCACAAGGCCGATCTCGCCGCGATCGTGACCGCCGAGGCCGGCAAAATTGCCACCGAAGCGCTCGGCGAAGTGCAGGAGATGATCGATGTGTGCGACTTTGCCGTGGGGCTGAGTCGGCAACTGTACGGCAAGACAATCGCCAGCGAGCGTCCCGGCCACCGGCTCGCCGAGCAGTGGCTGCCGCTGGGCCCCGTGGGCGTGATCTCGGCGTTCAACTTTCCCGTGGCGGTGTGGGCGTGGAACGCAGCGATTGCCTGGGTGTGCGGCGACCCTGTGGTGTGGAAACCCTCGGAAAAGACTCCGCTTACGGCAATCGCGTGTCAGGCGTTGGTCGCCCAGACGTTGGCCTCGACGCCGGACGTGCCAGACGCCATTTCGTGTTTGGCCGTCGGGGGGGCCGATGCGGGCCAGGCGCTCGCCGCGTCGCCCCAGTTGCCGCTAGTGTCGGCCACCGGTTCGACGCGGATGGGCCGCGCTGTCGCCGAGACGGTGGCCAAGCGATTGGGACGCTCGCTGCTCGAGCTGGGCGGCAACAACGGCATGATCGTCACCCCTTCGGCCGACATGGAAATGGCGGTGCGATCGATCGTGTTCGCGGCCGTCGGAACCTGCGGGCAGCGGTGCACGTCGCTGAGGCGATTGATTGTCCACGAGTCGCTGGCCGACAACTTGCGCGATCGCGTGCTGGCCGCGTACGCCAAACTGCCAATTGGCGACCCTCGCGACACCGGCACGCTCGTCGGGCCGCTCGTCGACGAGGCGGCTTTTGTCGGCATGCAGGCGGCGCTGGCTGCGGCCCGCGAGCAAGGGGGCGTCGTCCACGGCGGCGAGCGCGTGACTGCCGGGGTTCCCGCTGGAGGCTACTACGTGACGCCGGCCGTGGTGGAAATTGCCGCCTCCGCGCCGATCGTCCAGCAAGAAACCTTCGCCCCGATTCTGTATTTGCTGAAATATGCCGACTTCGACGCCGCAATCGAATTGCACAACTCCGTGCCGCAGGGGCTTGCTTCGGCGGTGCTGACCACCGACCTGCGCGAAGCGGAGCAGTTCTGCGGCCCGGCCGGTTCGGATTGTGGGATCGTCAACGTGAACACGTCGCCCAGCGGGGCCGAAATCGGCGGGGCGTTTGGCGGTGAGAAGGAAACGGGCGGCGGCCGCGAATCGGGCAGCGATTCCTGGAAGCAATACATGCGGCGGGCGACCAACACCGTGAACTACTCGACCGAGCTGCCGCTGTCGCAGGGGATCAAGTTCGACGTGTGAGCCGCCTCAGTTGAATTGCCAATCTCAAACGCAGGAAATGGGATCCACGACGGCGCGACGAACACGACGATCGGATGTTGTTTCATCCGCCGTGCTCGTCTTGTCATCGTGGTTTAACATAGCCCTGCCAATTTCGCCGTTTGGGCGTAGTCGCGGATCGCGGTCGTCGCGCCCAGGCCGGTGACGCAGCAGGCCCCCGCCGCGGCAGCGAGACGGCCGGCGCTTTGCGGCGGCAGGCCCCGCAGCAATCCCGCCAGCAGGCCTCCGAGGAAGCAGTCGCCCGCGCCGGTGGTGTCGACGATGGCGCCGGGAGGGGGCACGGCGTCCACTTCCAGCAGTTCGCCGGGGGCGGGCGAGAGCAGCGCGCCGGCGCTGCCAAGTTTCACGCCCACCAGCCCGGCCGCACCTGCCGAGCGGAATGCGGCGATCATCGCCTTCGGCTCCGACTCGCCCGTCTGATGCGCCGCTTCGGCCCGGCTGGGGACGTAGACGTCGACGTGCGGCAAGATCGCACGCAGCGGCGACAGGTCGCCACCGTCGCCAGCCGCATCAAGGGCTGTGAGACAGCCGACTCCGCGGATGGCGGCAAACACTTCGGGCAGATCATCGAGCAAATTGGGCAGCAGCGGATAGTAGCCCAGCAGCATCGCCCGGCTGGCGGCGAACAGGTTGAGCTGGTCGAGGAAGGCCCACTTGTCGAGCTGCTTGGGGGCCCCCACCGCATGCAGAAAACTCCGCTCGCCGCGACTGTCGATCAGCACGGCGCTGGTGCTGGAGGTGCTGCCGGGGAGCGTGACCAGGTGCGTCGCGTCGAGCCCTGCGGCCGCAAAGCGGTCGCGGATCACCGGCGCCCACTCGTCGTCGCCAACGTAGGTCATGGCCGCGGTGCGCATTCCCAGCCGGGCCAAGGTGATGCCGGCGTTGGAGACGATCCCCCCCGTGGTGAGCATCAGCGGCTCGGTGCGCACCAGCGTGCCGGCGCCAATCGGCGCGTGCAGGTTAATCGGCCGCACCAACACATCGACAACGCACGAGCCGCAGACGACGCAGTCGAACTTTCTCTCGGCGGGCGGCATAGCAAGTTGGCTGGAGGTCTGTTGGTTTAGGTTGCAACACGCCGGCGCGGCGACCACGTCACCGTGGTTCAACAAATCGCAAGTGCGTCAGGGGGCAATGGCGTAAGCTTCTCGCTCGAACGGATTGTCGCGATACGGATCGCCGCCGCGGAGCCAGATCCACCCCGAGCAGGCGAAATAGACCGGGACAAACAGCGGTCCCCATCGTTCGTACTGGCGGACGTGGACCAACTCGTGCGAGCGGCAGCAATCGAGCGCTGCCAGGGTTTGCCCCAGCACAGTATGGCCCAGGGTCATCGCCAAGGCGCCATTTCCGGACAGCGGGGCCTTGCGCAGCATCCAGGTGGCGGCGCCGCCGTAGAACTCCAACACGCCGCACCGCACCTGCACCCCGCCGCCAGTGGCGAGGCCAATCGCCCCCAGGGCGAGGCCAAACAGCGACCAGGGACCGGCCCAGAGAATACGGAGAAGGAGCATAAGCGAGGGACAATCAGAATTCAGCGATCAGCCTTCAGGCGGAAGCGTTGATTCCCAAGTGCAACGGAAATTTGAGCAAATGCAGGACTGACGAACTGCCGAGCACTCAACGCTTGAAGTTGAAAAAGAAACGCGGAGACAACTTGTAAGCCGGGTTTTGTGGTCGTCCGCTGCGCGGGCGACCGGCAATCATTCCTCTACGACGACGGTTGCCCGCCGCCTCTAGCAGCCTACCCGGGAGTCGTAGCGAATCGGACCGATTCTGCTCCCTGCTTGGCCTTGCGCCGGGTGGGGTTTACCGAGCCAAGCGGGTCGCCCCGCCTGCTGGTGCGCTCTTACCGCACCTTTTCACCCTTGCCTGTGGGAAGAAGCTGTTAGCTGTTGGCATTTTGAGTCTCTGCCGAGCGGCCAACGGCCAACAGCTCCTTCCCCATCGGCGGTTTGTTTTCTGTGGCACTTTCCCTAACCTTGCGGTCGGTGGGCGTTACCCACCACCCTGCCCTGCGGTGCCCGGACTTTCCTCCCGTCTGCTGGCGCAAACCGGCGACCGTCCGATCCTCTCCAGGAACTGTACGGTCCATCGTACCGCGCCAGGGCGGCCTTGCCCACGCGCGGCCTGCTCGGCCTATAGTCCCAGCACGCGTCGCGGGGTGCCGCAGCAAAGCGTCTGAACTTGCTGCTCAGTTAGACCCAATTGATCTCGCAGCTTTGCCGCCATCTGCGGTAGCGAAGTTGCCGAGCCGGCCAGGTGGCTGGTATCGCCGTCCATGCAGGTCGAGAGATTCTCGTCGACGATCACTTCGTGCTCGCCCAACGAATAGCGGCCAGGCCCCAAACCCGCGGCAGAGATGGCGTCGCTCACCACCAGGCTGCGATCGAAATCGACGCACTTCAGGTAGTTGGCTAGGGCCATAAATGGCACATGGATTCCGTCGGCAATCCAACAAACGATTAACTGGTCGGCCAGGCTGAGGACGCGCTGGATGATATTGTCGTGGCGGTCGACCTGTGCAGGACACCCATTGCCTAGGTGAGTAAAAAGCGTAAGCCCCGCGTCGATCGCGGCCCGCAACTGCTCGAGAGACGGATTGCAGTGCCCGGCAGATACCCGCACGCCGGCGTCAGCCAGGAAGCGAGTAACCTGCATGCCTTGGTCGCCTTCAGGGGCAAGCGTCACCAGGCGTGCCAATCCTCCGGCAGCTTCGACCAGTTTTTTGGCATCGTCCAGGTTGGCAGGACGTACGGCATCGGGCGGATGCGCCCCCACGTAGCCCTTCTCGCGATTGATAAAAGGCCCTTCGATATGGATGCCCCAAACCGTTTCGCGAACCAGCGGATCTGCTTCGTGCAGTTGGCGCAGTCGGCTCAAACGAGCAACCATCACTTCCATGTGATCGGTGATGATCGTGGCGAGGATGCCAGCTACGCCCGACTCGCGAATTGCAGCGCAGGCGGTGTGCAAGTCTTCAGCGGTAAGCTGATCGCTATTGAAATCGACGCCAAGATAACCGTTGACTTGGAGATCGACGTATTCGCTGGAACGTTGCATATTCTTACCTTGGGTTCTTGAAGGTCTCAGGCACTCTGTGCTCGGGCGCGAAAAGCAATGGCAATCATAAACAGGCGCTATAATGTTTACCTTGCCAGCTGTCGCGACGGACAAACTCTGCTTCGATCGCCCGCTTCACGGCGGGCTTGTCGAGGCACCAACTCGGGCCAACGAAATAGTCGGGCGGGGCCTCGCCGCTAATCCGTTCGACTACGACCGTGGGCGGCAACAACTCAATAAAATCGACGACCGCCTGCACATAGGTGTCCTGGCCGATCAATTCGACTTCGCCTGCCTCGACTTGTTCGGCCAGCTTGGTGTTCTTCACACAATAAAGGTTGTGGATTTTCACCGCGTCGACCCCTACGCGCGCCAATTCGCGAGCCGTTGCCAGCATGTCTTCGTGCGACTCCCCAGGCAGCCCAAGCAAAACATGGGCACAGATTTCAAACCCTTTGCCGCGGCTTCTCTCCATAGCATCGAGAAACGAATCGTGGTCGTGGCCACGATTCATCCACTCGAGCGACCGATTATGCATGGTCTGCATTCCGTACTCGACCGACAGATAAGTCCTGGCAGCCAGTTCCTCGAGCAGTTCCATGACATCGTCCGCGACGCAATCGCTGCGCGTGCCGATCGCCAGACCAACGACCTGCGGATGGGAGAGGGCTTCTTCGAACAACGGTCGTAGGCGTTCGACCGGTGCATAGGTATTGGTGGCAGGTTGGAAATAGGCCAGGTAGTGTTTGCAGCTTTTGTAACGCACACGCATACGGGCGATGCTCTGATCAATTTGCCCCAGGACGCCCGCCCGTGGGAGGCGGCGGCTGGGACTGAAGCTGCGGTTGTCGCAGAACGAGCATCCCCCCTTGGCCACCGTGCCATCCACATTGGGGCAAGTAAAACCCGCATCGACGCTGACTTTCTGAACTCTGCAGCCAAAACGCTGTTTCAGGGCGAAATTATAGGCGTAATAGCGCAACCCCTCGGCGCGCCAGAGAGGCGTTAAACACCTTGCAGGTAATGGTTTAGTTGACGACACAGAGTGGATGGCGTACAGTGTTAGATGGCCAGGCGAGGTCGCGCGCGAGGGCTATGCCTGCGAGCGCACCCGCTGATGATTGGTGTATCATTTGTCTCACTTATTTTTGGGGCACGGTTCGTTATCCGCAAGAGTCTAACGCAATGTATGGTGAACTAATCCCGCTTGGCGGCGGGGACCCAATCCCGTTACTCAAGAAGTCGCTGTTGGTCGGTCGCCGCGAGAGTTGCGACATCGTCCTCCGTTTTGCCAACGTTTCTGCCCACCATTGCCAGTTGCTGGTGAACAACGGCTACTGGTACATCCGCGACAAGCAGAGCCGTAACGGTGTCAAAGTTAACGGCTTCAAGGTCCAAGAAAAACGTATTGATCCCGGGGATACGGTCTCGATTTCCAAGCACAAGTATGAATTGCAGTACTCGCCAGCCGACTTGGGAGCGATCGGGCCACCGCCGGCAGACGATCTCCCGGCCGAGATCATGAGCGAATCGCTACTTTCCCGGGCTGGGGTCAAGTCGAGCAATCCGGGCGAAGGGCCGGCGCGCCGTAGCCGCGGCAATGAATACAAGAGCGTCAAGCGATACGATGTTCTCGACGACAGCGCAGGCCAAATCGATCTTCCTGATGCTCCTATCTGAACGGCAATCGATGCTCAAGACAAGAAAGGCCGAGCCCCGCGGTTCGGCCTTTCTTACTAGAGGCGCAGGGAAGCTTACTTGACATGGCAAAGAAAAAGCACAAAGTGCGCGCCGATTTTCGGAAGAATCGCACAGTCCGTACTCGGCAGAAGGATCTTACTCGTAACTTTGTTGCCGACGATGCCACGGTCGAAGACCTGGATACCCATCAGAGCGTTACCGGTAAAGGCGACCTCACCCGTAAACGGACCCTTGCCGGCGCGGAAATCTCAACCGACGCGTCAGGGACTATTGTCCTGCCGGAAATCGACAAAAACGTTTGCCGGCGCGGGCGGGTGCTGCGAGTGCAAGGATTGGTCAGCGTCGTACAGCAAGAGGACGGCACGACCAGGCAATGTGCTACTCGCCGCTTGTTGAAATCGCTCAGCACCGATCAGCGTCACGTCGTGGTTGCGGGCGATATCGTCTGGGTGCGGCCCGAGGGTGCGCAAGAGGGCATCATCGAACGCATTGAACCTCGCCGCGGCGTGTTGAGCCGCACTAGCCGCCAGCGTCAGCATGTGCTTGTCACCAATGTCGACCAGGTATTGATCGTCGCTAGCGCCGCCGAGCCAAGGCTCAAACCGAACCTGCTCGATCGATACCTGGTTACGGCGGAGCGCGCTGCAATCGAACCCGTCTTATGCATTAACAAGGTCGATCTCGTCGATCCTGCGGATCTCCAACCACTCGTTGGCGTCTACAGCCAACTGGGGTATCGCGTTCTGTTGCTCTCTGCCACCAAGGGGTGGGGCATTCGCTCATTGCGCAACTTGCTTCGCGACCGCGAAACTGCGCTGACCGGGCAGAGTGGCGTCGGCAAGTCGAGTTTGCTGAACGCCCTCGAACCGGGGCTCGAGTTGCGAGTGCAATCGGTGAGCAACGAGACCGAAAAAGGCCGCCACACTACGACGACAGCCGAGTTGATTCCGCTTTCCAGCGGCGGCTACGTCGTCGACACGCCTGGCATCCGCCAGTTTCAGCTCTGGGACGTCATTCCAGCCGAAGTTGCGGGATTCTTCCGCGACCTGCGGCCGTATGTCAGCCATTGCCGTTACCCTGACTGCACCCACACGCATGAAGAGCCGTGCGCCGTCAAAGACGCAGTGGCCGACGGGTACATCGACGTGCGGCGGTACGAAAGCTACCTGCAAATTCACGCCGGCGACGAGGCCTAACTAGGCCGCTTGCTGCCCATCGCGGGCAGAATGCCCCGTTTGCTGTGTAGCGTCGTTTTCGGCAGGCAGCATACGTACCTCCAGTGGTTTCTGCGTATCTAAATGGATATCGCGCTGAGGAAATGCAATACAGATGCCGGCTTCGCGAAAATACTGATCGACCATGAATCGCAAATCGCTTTCGATGCGGCGTCGTTCCGAAAGTGTTCTCACCGTAATGAAGAAATACAGTTCGAAGTCGAGCGAATTGTCTCCGAAGCCAGCAAACCAAACAAAAGGCTCGGGCTTCTTCAGCACCAGGCCGTGTTCTACGGCTGCGTACTTCAGCCATCTGGCGACATCGCGGGTCGGCGAACCGTAACTGACCCCGACGCGTACCTCGCAACGAACTACCGAGTCGGCGAGAGTCCAGTTCACGACGTTGTTCTCCAAAAACGAACTGTTGGGAACAATGATTTCGCAATTGCTGCCGGTCCGGACTCTCGTGCTCCGCATGCCAATGGATTCGACGCAGCCGGTCAGGCCATTCAACTCGATCAAGTCTCCTACCCGAATCGGCTGCTCGGTGAGGAGGATAAGTCCGCTGATGAAGTTATTGAGGATGTTTTGGCTTCCAAAGCCCAAACCGATAGCGGCTGCACCGCCGAGAAAAGTAAACAAGGTAAGCGGCACACTAACAACTTTGAGCGCCATCAATGTAGAAGTAAACAACAGAGCATAGAAAGACAACGACTGCAGCGCAGCGGCGCCTCCTTCATTGATACCGAAATGCGTCAGTACGCGGTTGCCCAGGGTACTGCTGGCCCACTTGGAAACACGATAGCCAAGAATCAGAAGCAGCAGACCAGTTACGACCGCGCTCACGCGTAGCGGCTGGTCATCTTCTGTCTTCATGAGTTCATAGTCCCACACCAGGCCAATCTTGCTCCAGATCAACCTGCCCCATTCCGCGACAGAGAAGCTGCTTGTTCGCGAGCGGATTTCCTGAATCAGCTTCTGGTTGGTCCTCTCGGCCACTTCCAGATTGGAGATGTGATTATTGAGGAAATCGATCTGCTCGCGGATGACATTTGCCTGCTCCCCCAGCCAGCGTTCGACCTCCGGGAGGCCATCTTGGGCGACAACGCGCTCGGTTTCAGCCAGGATCTTGCGCAAGTCCTCCACGCGGGCCAACTGGATCGTCTTTTCCGTAGCGAGTTCTTCAGAAAAAGTAACTGCCGCAGCGCCCCATTCGACCAATTGGGCAGTTTCAAACTGCTCGGTAGCAACGTTATAGCGACGTCGCCATACTTCTCGCAGCGTCTGCAGCCACTGATTCTGCCTGGCGAGAAAATCGGCCCTGTTTTTCCGCAAATGATACGCCCACCTCCGGGCTTCCAACTCGGCCTGCATGGCGGCTGAAGGTTCCGGGGCATTGTCGAGTCGCTGCTGAGCATTTTTCCAGCCGCTCATGCGAATGGTGACTTCCGCTTCGTTCTCTTCTTGCTTGCGGACAATCTTGCTGGTAGCGCGACTTAGTTCGCGCAACTTCTCGTTGAGATCTTCAATCGAGAAGCTCACTTCTTGCGAGATAATGCTCAGTTTTTCTGTCAGTTGCTGGATCTGCAACTGCAGCGTTTCTTCTTCCAACTTGACATTGGCAAGTTCCAGTTGCACTCCGTCCAGCTTGGCCGAGGCCAGCTTGCTTTCTTGCTGAGCGAGTCGCAGTGCTGCCGCCAAGCTGGCAGCTTCTGCCGGGTTGGAGCTGGCAGT
>JAGQOU010000216.1 GCA_020427145.1 Planctomycetales bacterium
CCCGATCGAGTTCAAACGGTATCACAACCCTGCGGGGGGGGGGGCGAGTCAGCCG
The DNA here is from genome assembly GCA_020427145.1 of Planctomycetales bacterium. Lineage (GTDB taxonomy): Bacteria > Planctomycetota > Planctomycetia > Pirellulales > Lacipirellulaceae. Next base: position 56 of record JAGQOU010000216.1, read on the forward strand.
AGGACCCGGTCCCGTCGCCAGTGGGCCGCCAGCAGGCTGAGAATCGCGATCGACACGAGCGGCGCCGCACTGGGCTCGGGCACGGCCGTCACTGCCACAGCCGGCGTGCGGTCCTGGCCGAACTGATCCTGCCAGACCAGCAGGTCGGTCCCGTCGACTGCCGCGTCGTCGTTGGCGTCCCCCTCAGAGGCGGTCGTGCCGACGCCGTAGCCGCGTTGCCAGGCCAGGAAGTCGTTGCCGTTGACCAGATCGTCGCCGTCGAAGTCGGCGTCGGGGATCGTCACGGCCGAGTAGATTTGGTTGATGGCGCCCTGCGACAGCGGATCGGCGTAAACGCGCAGATCGTCGATGGCGCCCTGGAAAAAGCCTTCCAGCGCGCCCCCCACATCACGGGCGCCGAGCGCCAGCGGGAATTCCCAACCGGTCAAATTGCTGTCGCTGGTCAGGGTCGACGTGTCGCTAAAGGACGCCACGTCGCCGCCATCGACGTAGATCATAGCCGTGTCGCCAAAACCGTCCCACGCCACGGCCACGTGATGCCAGCCGCCGTCGGCCCAGGCCATGTTGGCAGTCGGGTCCGACAGCCCAATGGACTCGTCGGTCTGATCGCCGTGAGCCAGAAACTCCAATTCACTGCCGTTGAACCCGAAGCGAAACGCTCGCTCGTCGACGGCGTTGTCCGTGCCCAGCAGCCACGTGGGTTCGACTCCCACCGTCGTACGAACCCAGGCCATTACGGTTCCTGAAACGATTCCGGGACCGAAGTTGAACGACTGCGGCGTCGTGAGGCCCGGCCGGCCGTCGGTGGTCAGGTCGATCCAGTCGTCAACGCCGTCCAGCAGAATCGCAGAACCGGGCGTGCCATCGACGCCCAAGACGAATGCCGCGCTGCCGGCCGTGGCGGTCGCCGCGTCGGCTCCCTCGCGAAACGTGCCCGTCGGCGCCGCACCGATCGGCGGGCTGAGTATGTTGATCGGCTCGCTTTCGAGGTTGCCGTCGAAGTTGTAGTGGGCGATGAGCGTCTGGCCCGCCACAGGTGCGGCGAGCAGCAGGACGCAAGCCCCGGCCGCGGCGAGCGGGAGGAGGGTTCGTCGTTGCATCTTCGGTGTCGTTCCGTATCAAGAGGCCCCTGCAGAGAGAATCCACAGTATAACCCGCCCCCGTGGCAAAATCTCGTATTTGTCCCCCCATCGGGCGCAACTTGCCCCCTCAGCGGCAATCGCGAAACAGCAAACCCCGGCGAGCGGGGGCCGTAAGCCCCCTGTTTGTGCGAAGTAACAGGGGGCTCACGCCCCCCGCTCGCCCATGGCCTCGCCCTGTGAAGTTTCCCGGGGCGCCGACGGATTGCTGGCATTTTTGGCGGTTTTCGGCGATACTCCTAGATGCTGTCCGCAGCCGCCGCGGGGGGAATTGCGCCCCTCGCAGCGTCTCGTCCGCACCGCCGCGACGCCGACCCCGCCCGCGGAGTCGACCCGCTTTCCGAGGAACAGAAACAGATGAAGAGCCACCACCCACTGCGCCCTGTCTCCCGCCCCAGCCGCCGTTGGGGTTTTACCCTCGTGGAATTGCTGGTGGTGATCGCCATCATCGGCACGCTCGTCGGCCTGCTTGTGCCGGCAGTTCTGTCTGCCCTCGAAAAGTCGCGGCAGGCGACATGTGCGAACAATCAGGGGCAACTTGTAAAAGCGCTCGCCGCCTACACGATGAATAGCAAGAACAACGCCTACCCTGGGTACATTCAGGCGCAGAAACTGGCGCCTGGGCTTCCGGACATGATGCGGATGACGACGGTCGGCGACATAGACGTCTCCTGGGCCGCGAAACTATTGCCGGAGATTGATCGACAAGCGGATTGGGACTCCATTATTCAGGGCAAACTCAATTTGTCCGGCAATTTAGGTTCGAATGCAGATGACGTGCCACAGATTGAATTGTTCATTTGCCCGAGCGACGCTCGTGCGAACAATAAGTTGGCCTATCTCACGTACGTCGCCAACACTGGCTCGCCGGATGTGGCTCTCAATACCTTGCCGAGCCCCGATTCGAATTCGACGGACTACAAGGCCAACGGCGTCTTCTTCAACAAGCTCTTGGGCGATGCGCCAGTCGTTCGTGCTGGTACGAAGGACATGGTCGACGGCGCTAACTTCACGATGCTGATCAGTGAGAACATCCACAAGGACGATCCCAGCGCGAACCCGGGCGGCTACAATACGACTTGGTTGCGATCCTCAGCGATATACAACACCGGCAGTCCCTCGATTGGCGAACAAGTTTACGGGATGGTCTGGGTGTACAACTCTAGTTCCCCCAATGCACCGTATGCGAATTCCAATGTGCAGAGTATGTTCCAGCAGGCGCCGCTCGGTCGCCTTGCAGGAGGCGAACAACCGCAAGGGCAATTTGCCGATTTGGGGGCCGTCTATGCACGGCCAGCGTCGGCGCACCCCGAGACATTTATCGCCGGGTTTGCCGGGGGGAACACGCGGACGATTCGTAGCGACATCGAATACCGCGTCTATCAGCAAATGCTGACGCCCAATGGGGCGAAATGTCGTCCCACGTCGGATCCGAACGCCAACCTCGATCAGGTCGCCCCGCCGTTCCGCAACATTGGCAAGACCCTTTCGGATAGCGACTTCTAAGTGCGGCTCCCAGAGATCGCGATCCCCTAAAACAGCGACCGCTGCACCGTCACGCATTGCGGGTCGTCGTTGGCCACTTTGTTGACCCGGGGATCGACCGGGTCGATGGCCAATTCGCCCGCCGGGAGCGGGTCGAACAGGTGGCGCAGGTCGTCGGCGTTCTCGACCGCCCCGTCGAGCCACAGGTCGTAGTCGCCCGGCGCCAGGATGACCGGCATGCGGTCGTGCAGCGGGGCCAGCTGCGCGTTGGCGGCCGTGGTGAGGATCGTGCAGCTTTCGATCACCGGCCCCGCGCCCCCCGGGCCGCGCCACCGGTCCCACAGCCCGGCGAAGGCGTACAACCGCCCGTCGGGAAAGCGAATGTAGTGCGGCTGCTTCCGCTTGCCCTCGGTGGTCCATTCATAGAACCCGTCGGCGGGGATCAGGCACCGGGTCCGTTTCAAAGGGCCGCGGAACGTCGGTTTCTCGGTCAGGCTTTCGCTGCGGGCGTTGATCAGCGGGGCGCTTTTGGGCAGCTCCTTCGACCAACTGGGGATCAGCCCCCAGCGCATGCCAACCGCCTCGCGCCCGCCGCCGGTCGCGGTGCGTACCACCGCCACGTCCTGCGTGGGGGCGATGTTGTACCGGGGCGCGAACAGCTCCAACTGCCGCGGCCCGGGCGGTTCGAGCCCGAGCAACTCGGCGATCATCGGCGCGGGGGTCTTGAGCGTGAAGCGACCGCACATGGAAGTTGGGGAGGTCAGAGGTCAGAGGTCGGAGGTCAGAGGCGTTGGGGTGCGACCATTGTCCCCGCAACCAAACGATTCTCAACAGCCGCGACCTAACCAGGTCGCCGGCGGCGCCGCGAACAACCGCCGCCTACTCGTCGGATCACGCGCGCTGCTGCCAATCCACTCCCGAGATCTGCGCCAGCGCCAGCATCAGCGCGTGGGTGCCGCTGCGGGCGTGACCCTGGGCGGCGACCGCATGGTACAGCTGCTCGCACAGCGCCAGCCCGGGGAGCGCCAGGTTCATCCGCCGCGCCTCTTCCAGCGCCAGCCCCATGTCTTTCAGGAAGTGTTCCACATAGAACCCGGGGGCAAAGTCGCCGGCGATCATCCGCGGGCCGAGGTTCGACAGCGACCAACTGCCCGCGGCGCCGCTGGAGACGCTCTTGAGCACCGTGTCCAGGTCGAGCCCCGCCCGGTGGGCGTACAACAGCGCCTCGCAGACGCCGACCATGTTGCCGCCGATGAGGGTTTGGTTGACGAGCTTGGCGTGCTGCCCGGCGCCAGGCCCGCCCTGGCGGACCCAGGTCTTGCCCATGGCGTCCCAGAGGGGGGCGAGCGCCGCGACGGTCGCTTCGTCGCCGCCGATCATGATCGACAGCGTGCCGGCCTTGGCCCCCACGTCGCCGCCGGACACCGGGGCGTCGATCGCCGCGATCCCTTTTTCCTCGGCCGCGGCTGCGATCTCCACGGCCAGGGCCGGCTGGCTGGTGGTCATGTCGACCAAAACGCCGCCGGCCGCGAGCGTCGAAAGCGTGCCAGCGTCGCCGAGATGAACTTCGCGTACGTCGCGCGGATAACCCACGATGGAGAACACCACGTCGCTGGCGGCCGTAACGGCGGCGGGGGACTCGGCCCACTGGGCGCCGGCGTCCAACAGCGGCTGGGCCTTGGACCGGGTGCGGGTGAAGACCGTCGCGCGGTAGCCCGCCGCTAGCAGACGGGCGCACATGCTGGCGCCCATGACGCCGGCCCCGATCCAACCGAGACGCGTCGTCGCGGGATCAATTGACGGTGGAACAGCGGCAGCGGTCATCGGGCGAAGCTCGGCTGGGGTCAGGCGGACGGAGACCGTGAGTCGCCCAACGTACCAAGAAACGCCGCGTTTTTCTGCCTAACTGAGCGAATTGCGAGCCGTCGCTCGACAATTCCGGCGCGAGAAAAACGCTTCCACCCCGAGCCCGAAACCATGACGGCGCGTGTGCGTCGAAACGCCGTCAGGCCTCGCTGCCCCTAGCAACTCAAGGTGGAAGCGTTGTCTTGGTTGTGCGCCAAAGCGCCGGCTCCGTGCGCAAAAACTTGAGCCTAGGCCTACGATCGGCTAGGCGCGATGTCACAATCGAGCACGGTTTTGGGAATCTCCCTGTGGAAAGCCGAAGGCAGCGACTTAGCTGGTCGTCGGGCTGCCAAAATCACGGGAAGCGCAAGCTCGGGTGGCCGCTGCGTCGCCCGATGCTACGATGACAATCGGCGCCAGTTGCGCTTTCGGCATCGTCGCGTTTGGCGGGCCGAATCGCGTCGGTCGCCTTGTGGAAGAGAGGAAAGACCCTATGTTCTCGGAACAATTGCGTCGTTGGTTGCTGCAGCGCGTCGCCACCGTTGTCACGGCGTTGGCCGACGCTGCTCAATTGGTCGAGACTCGTCAGGCGAATCGCCGGGTCCGGCGGGCGTGGCGCGATGGCCGCTCGGCGCAGTGCGCCTACCTGTTTGCCCAGCACCAACGGCGGCGGCTGCAGCGGCGGGCGGAGATTCGCACCCTGGTGGAAGGGCCCGTGACGGCGGCGTTGAAGGTCCGCCGCGGTTGACGGACCCCGCCAGACTCGGCGTCGGGCGGCATTATTTCTCGGCGGCCCGCTGCTCCTGCGGCAGGTCGAACACGTACCGATCGATGCACGCCAAGGCGCCCAGGGCCAGCCCCGAGGCGACAAAGCACGAGGCCGCATAGCCGGCCTGCCCCAGCAGTTCGCGGCTGGGGATTTCGTCGCGCAGGCTCATTGCCCACTGCACCAGCAGGTAGCCGGCGTCGACCAGGAAGACAGCGCCCAGGATGAACGCCACCCAGGCGGCCAATTCAATCGTGCGTTCAAACAGCCATTCCATCTGAGCAATCGCCTGTTCGAGGGAGCGGAGATTCAGCGCGGAGTCTTAGCGACGACGTCGGAGCCGGGGTTGGCGCCGGGCCGCGACAATCGAGACGCCAGCGGCCACGGCCAACAGACTCAACCCGGCCGGTTCGGGAACCCCCTGGCCGAGTACCGTCAGCGTGAGCCCCAAGTCTACCGGCGGACCGGCGCTCGCGGCCAGCGGCTGAGTGTCAAAAACGAGCGAGAAGCGGTCGACCCGCAAGCGAATCTCTTCGATCGTCGCTTGGGCGAAATCAACGGCTCGCCCCGCCGTGACGAAGAAGCCGCTCTCGGGAAACCCCCGTTGCTCGGCCCGGCCCGAGATTAACTCGGCGAACAACACGCGGAGGATCTCGTCCTGCGAATCTGCCAGTCGGGCGACAAACGCGGCAAACCCGGGATCGCTGGTCGCGGTTGCGGAGAAGGTCGCGCCAACGTCGTCGGGCGTGATCTCCACCGCGTCGAACAGCGTGGCCGCGGGCGTGGCGCTGAAGAACGACTCCAGGGCGTTGAGATCCAAATCAAACCGCGTCGAGGTGAACACGTTCGCGCTGCGATCCACCGTGATGGAGCGCTCGAACAGAACGGCCCCCGGGGCGGCGCTCGCCGCGGCAACGACGAGGCACAGGGCCAGAATCCCAACGCGGTTCATGAGCGAGTCCTGGAAAAGTGAGTCCGCAGTTGCGGCAAGGCGCCGACGCGTCGAACGACGCACTCAGTATAGTCGCGGCGGCAAAAAAGGCACGCAAACCGACCGAAACAGGGTTTTTGGCACCCCGAGACCACGGGCGAGCGGGGGGCGTAAGCCCCCTGTTGGCTAGCACCTCGCAAGTCGCCGCCGCCAAAACTGCCGCCGGATGAACAGAGGGCTTACGCCCTCCGCTCGCTGGATGACTGTTACCCGTCGCACTTCGCCAGCAGGTCGTCCTGGCCCTTGCGGTGGCAGAAGTCGCCAAAGCTCTCGCCCGGTTGCCGGTCGTCGCGGAAATACGTGAGCACCGAAGCAAGCGTGGCGACCACTTCCTCTTCGGGCACCAAATCCTTGTAGACGAAGTTGAGCCGATCCCCTTCGCGGCGGCCGCCCAGGAAGATCGTGTATTTGCCCTTCGTCTTGCCCACGAGTCCGACGTCGGAGTTGTAGGGCCGGGCGCAACCGTTGGGGCAACCGGTCATCCGCGTGGTGAACGCCTCGTCGGCGAGCCCCAACTCGGCCAGCACGCCTTCCAGTTGGTCCATCATCCCGGGGAGGGCCCGCTCGCTTTCGGTGATCGCCAACCCGCAGGTCGGCAGCGCCGGGCAGGCCATCGACCACCGCCGCACGGCCGAGGTCTCCTCGGTGGTCGGCACGCCGTGGCGGCCGAGGATTTCTTCAATCTTGCCGCGATCGTCCTCGGCCAGGTCGCAGAAGATGAGGCTCTGATGCGGGGTGAGCCGCAGCGGCGGGGCGAGCGTGCCGCAGATTTCTCGCAAGGCCGTTTTCAGGCGGAAGTCGCCCTCGTCCTTGATGCGGCCGTTCTCGATGTTCAGGCCGTAGAAGAATTTGCCGTCGCCCTGGGCGTGCCACCCCATGCCGTCGTTATGGTCGTTAACCGCCACGTCGCGCGGCGCGGGCAGCGCGGCGCCGTAGTATTCCTCGACCTTTTGCTTGAACCGCTCCAAACCCCAGTTGGCGATGAGGTACTTCATGCGCGCGATCTTGCGATCGGCCCGATTGCCGAAGTCGCGCTGCACCTTCACGATCGCCACGGCGACGTCCACCGCCTGCTCGGGCGTGACGAAGCACATGGGCTGGCCAATGGCGGCGAAGGTCTTCGCCGCGCTGGGCGTGGTGCCAAAGCCGCCGCCGACCAGCACGTTGTAGCCCACAACCTGGCCATTCTCGGCAAGGGTCATCAACCCCAGGTCCTGCGAGTAGATGTCGGCGCTGTTGTCGCCGGGCAGGCCGACGCCGACTTTGAATTTGCGCGGCAGGTAGGTCGGCCCGTAAATCGGCTCGACTTCGGCGCCGCCGGCCAACTCTTTCTCGCCGGTGGCCTGGTCGGTTAGCCACAGCTGGTGGTACGCCGGCGTCTGGGGCCGCAGTTTGACGGCGACGTCGTCGGCCAACTGCTGCATGGCGTCGTACACCGGGTCGCCGTGATACGGCAAGGGCGAGCACATCACGTTGCGGCAGACGTCGCCGCAGGCGGCGACAGTGGTCAGCTGCACCTCGTTGATCCGGCGGATCACGTGCTTCAGGTCGCCCTTGAGCACGCCGTGCAGTTGCAGCCCCTGCCGGGTCGTGATGCGCAGCGTGCTATTTCCAACCTCGTCGCCCAGATCGATTTCGGCCAGCAACTGGGCGCTGGTCAGCTTGCCGCCGGGGATGGCGCTGCGGACCATAAAGCTGTAGCTCTTGCCGTCGCCGCCGCGCTCGTCGCGGTTGTCCTGCTGGTAGGTCCCGTGGTGCTTGAGCAGCTGGATGCTCGCCTTGCCAAAGTGATCGCTACCGTCGACCAGTTCGGCGGGAATGGGCCCCAGCAGGTAGTTGCTCTCGGATTTGAACCCCTCGACGGGGCTCAGCTTTTCAGTCGCGGCGGTTTCGGACATATCAACGGCAGAGGGGGCGCGAGGATGGGCGGAATTGCGGCGGAAACCTCCGCAGATTGCCCAGTCGGATCAGATTGCGGTAAGCAGGGCATGATACCCACCGAGCCGCACGACGGCCATATCGTCTGGCCGCGGCGTGGCGGGGGCGACGGACACGCCAAGGAGACTCACCGAGGCGGGTTCAAGTTCGCCCCAGGCGGCAGTTCCGGCGGCGGCGATTTGTGAACTCCCTGCAAACAGGGGGCTCAAGCCCCCCGCTCGCCGCGGCGGCTTGAGAACTCGCGGTTCGCCCCCTACGATGCGGGGCATGAAGTCGCACGACAACAATCCGCTGCCCGCCACCGCCCTGCCCGGCCGGCTTGCCCTGTGGGTGGCCACAGGGTTGGGAGTGGGTATGGTGGCCCCCGCCCCGGGGACGATCGGCGGCCTGTGGGGCGTGCCGCTCGCCGCGATGATCAGCCATGTGAGCCCCGTGAGCGCCCAAATCGGCATCGCGGCGGTGCTGTTCGTCCTGGCCGCCTTGATTGCCACAGCGGCCGAACGAGCTCTCGGCGGCGGACACGATCCGCAATCGATTGTCATCGATGAAATCGTCGCCCTGCCGATCGTGTTCATCGGCGTCGGGCCGGCCAACTGGGTCATGCTGCTGGTCGGATTCCTGCTGTTTCGCCTGTGCGACATCACGAAACCAGGGCTCGCCCGCACCGCCGAGAAGCTGCCCGGCGGGTGGGGCGTGGTCGCCGACGACGTATTGGCCGCCGTGCTCGCCTGCATCCTGCTGCACGCCGCGATCGGTATCGACCGCTGGCTCGAGTGGGGCTGGCTGAGCGCATGAGGCGCCGGTGGCTGGGGATCGGTGACTAGTGATCGGTGACTGGTGACTGGTGACTGGTGACTGGTGCGAATGGCGGGGCGGGTTTTTTTTGGAAGTCGCAGAGAGAATTGTCGTTTGGCACGAGCGTCGTCGCGCCGAGCAGAATCACCGATCACTGATCACCAGTCACCAGTCACCGATTCCCCGTCACCGGCAACCCTCCCCCATGTCCGCTGCCATTCTCGACGGCAAGTCGCTTGCCAAGCAAATCCGTGAGGAGTTGGCCGTCGAGGTGGTCGACTTCATTCGCACCACCGAGGTCGTGCCCACCCTGGCCGCCGTGTTGGTGGGTCACGACCCGGCCAGCGAAGTCTACGTGCGCAACAAGCGGCGCGACTGCGAGATCGTCGGCATCCACAGCCAACTGGTTGAACTCCCCGCCGAGACGACCGAAGCGGAGTTGTTGGACGTCGTGGCCCGGCTGAACGCCGACGCCGCAGTGCACGGCATTCTGGTGCAGTTGCCGCTGCCGAAGCAGATTGACGAGACGGCGGTGCTCGAGGCGATTGACCCGGCCAAGGACGTCGACGCGTTTCACCCCGAGAACGTCGGCCGCATCATGCAGGGGCGGCCGCGATTTCTGCCCTGCACCCCCAGCGGCGTGCAGGAATTGCTGCTCCGCAACGACGTGCCGATCGCCGGGGCGCATGTGGTGATCGTCGGTCGCAGCGACATCGTCGGCAAGCCGCTGGCCGGGATGCTCGTGCAGCGCGGCCGCGGCGGGGACGCCACCGTGACCGTGTGCCACAGCCGCACCGCCGATTTGGCGGCCATCACCCGCCAGGCCGACATCCTGGTGGTGGCCATCGGCCGGCCGGAGTTCGTCACCGGCGACATGATCAAGCCGGGCGCCACGGTGGTCGACGTGGGGATCAATCGCACCGACGTCGGGCTGGTGGGCGACGTCGAGTTCGCCTCGGCGGCCAAAGTGGCCGGCCGAATCACGCCCGTCCCCGGCGGCGTCGGCCCGCTCACCCGGACGATGCTGCTGGTCAACACGCTGACCGCGGCGCGGGAGCTGACGGCGCGAGTTGGCGAATAACTCGCGGCGGACTCTTCTCGGCCCGCGCTCCGCGACTTAGGCTGGAGCGCTGATTGCTCCTGAATTCCCGCCCCTCACGCCCCTTGCGACGTTCCGTGGCCCGACGCCCTGCCAACAAGCCTGCCGAGATCGCTCCGCCGAAGTGGCAATCGGTGGCCACTCCGTTGCTGATTCTGCATCTGTTTTGTTTGGCGTTGGCGGTGCTTTCCAATGGCGGCGGCGGCGTTTCGCGCGTGGGCTACGCGCTGCGAAAGATTCCCTTGGCCCCTGCTTACCTCAAATTGCTGGCGATGGATTTGGGGTACGACTTCGAGCTTGGCGGGGCCGAGCCGCAGAACGCTGCCCACCATTTGGAGGTGGCCCGCCCGGGCGAGACCGCGCCCGTCGCCCTGTTGCCGGCCGACGACGTCCGCTGGCGGATTCGCCGGCAGCGCTACCAGCAGCTCGCCTTTCACGTCGCCCAGTTCGACGACGTGTTCTCCGAGAACTCCGACCTGCAGACCATGACGCCGCTGGCGATTGCCGACGCGTGGCTTCGCGACTTGGACCTGCCGCCGCAGCGTTACGTGCTGCGATGCCGGCGCGTGTCGGCGCCGCGGTGGGCCGCCGCGCCTGAGGAGGAACGGGAACGCTCGCCCACCGCCAACGAAGCCGGCGCCGGGCAGACCGCCCAGGGCGACCAACCGGCGGACGGGGACGAGGCGATTGAAATCGATCTGGTTTGGAATCGCTACGAACAGCGCTACGAGGGGGCTCGTCGTCGACCGGCCGCCCTTACGGCCAAGGCGATCGGCGACGCAGCGCCAGCTGCGGATGCGGCAACCGCAGAGGGAGCGGACGTTGGCGATGCGGCGACCGACGCTGAGGAGGTCGCTCCGTGATAGCCGCCGTGCAACGCTATTTCGCTGACCTCAACGCCGCCGTCGGCGCTGCGTGGAACCGCTTCTGGTACGCCCCTGCGGCCGCCGCCCCGTTGGGACTCGTTCGCGCGGCGACCGGTGCGCTGGCGTTCTACGCCGTGGCGTCGTACGGTCCGGACCTGATCCACTGGTTCGACGCGCAGGGCATGTTGCCGGTGTCGACGGTGCGCGAGTTGTATCCCGACCAGTACTCGCTGTTGGACTACGTCTCGGGCAGCGGGTTGTGGGCTGTGTTTGCGGCGGCGTTGGTTGCGACCGGGGCCCTGGCGCTGGGCGTCGGCGGGCGCATCGCCGCGGTGGCGGCCTTGGTGCTGACGCTCTCGTTCTTCCATCGGGCGCCGCTGCTCACCGGCGAATTCGAAGCGGTGCTGGCCTTTCTGTTGGCGTACCAATGCCTCGGCCGCGGCGGCGATGCGTTTTCCCTTGCGGCGTGGTGGCGAACCAAACAGGGCAAACCGCCCGCGCCGCCAGCGGCCAGCAATCGCGTCGCGCTGCGACTCATCCAGGTCCACATCGCGGTCGTCCACGCGATGATGGCCGTGGCGATGTTCGCCGCCCCAGGCGGGGTCTGGTTTAGCGGCGAAGGGTTATGGCTCGCCGCGGCAACCCCCGGCGCCTCGCTGATCGACGTGACGAGCTGGTCAGAACACACCAAGATCATTGCGTTGGCCAGTCACGCCGTGACGGCGTACTTCGTCGCCTTTCCCTGGCTGGCGTGGAACTCGCGCGTGCGTCCCCTGTTGCTGGCGGTCGCGGCGGGGGTGTGGGTCGTGTTGGCGATCCTCACCGGTTCGCCCACCTTCTGCCTGGCAATGGCCGCCGGCATGGCGGCTTTCACGCCGGCCGCATGGCTGACGTCGCCTGCCGCCGATGGCGACGCGAGCTAGCGCAGAATTTGCGTCGGCGTTGCGAGGGGGGGTGGCTGGGGACGGAGCGCAGCGAAGCCCGCAGCGCGCCAAGCTTGATGTCGCTTCGCCTGGGGGCTCCCGTTGGTCGTCCCCAGCCACCCCTTGGCATGGCATGCTGAAAACAAATCAACTCGCCGACGCGGCCATTACGAGCGCAGGGCAAGCAGCCCGTACGCAATCGCCACCAGCGCGACGGCTCCCCCCACGGCCAGCAACAGCTGCCGACGGCGCTGAATCGCGCGCCGCGCCTCGCGCGTGAGCGGCTTGCGCGGCGGGGGCTCGGCCGGTTTCGTCGCCGCAGCGCGGGCCGGTTCCGCGGGGACAGGGGCGGCCGAACTTGGCGACGGCTTGTCCCGTGATTCTTTCGCCGCGGCGGGTGAAGTTGAGCCGATCGCCGGTTGCGGAGCGGCGGCGGTCTTCACAGCCGGCGCCACGACTGGCGGCGAAGCGACGGGTGACTCCGGCAGTGGCGGAGCCGCAGCGTCGGCAGGCGAGCGACGGGGCGGCGCTGCCGGAGTTGACGGCCGCGGGGGCGCCGCGGTCGTGCGTGCCGTGGCGAGCGTCGCCCGACCGCAATGCGGACACGCGACCATCTGGCCCAGCCAGGCCGGGTCGACCTGCGACGCCTGGCCGCACTGTTGACACTCGATTGCTACGGGCGTCGCCGCCATCGCATGCTCGTTCGGTTTGCAGAGCTCAATTCGCCGTTGCCGCCATCATACGCGATTCGCGTCACCTTCCCAGCTTCTCCCCGCCGCGCAATTCGCCGTTGCAATCGCTCTTGCGGCCGGCGGCGAGGTTCCGTACAAGCCCCGCCGCGTGCGCACGCACTTTGCGAACTTGTTAGTGGAGGGACGCCGTCATGACCAAAGTCATTCGTACAACTGCTCACTGCTTGGGAGCGCGGCCCCTGGTGACCGCGTCGATCGTCGTCGCGGCGTTGATCGTTGCGGCGCGGTTGCAGGCGCTGCAAGCCCCCGTGACTCCGCACACCATCGGCTCCGCCGACAATCGCAGCGGTCGCCAGGTCAAGCTTTACGACCAGCTACGCGTCGGGCTCAAGGCGCGCACCAAGGCCGACCTGGAGTTTATCGACCTCGTCGTGCTGCGCGTCGATCAGGGCAAGTTGCCGCGCAAACTCGTCGACAGCACGTTTCTGTGGGCCCGCAATCGTTACAAGACCAAGCCCGGCAGCCACCGCCTGCGGCCGATTGTTTACTTTCAGCCCGCCCTGACGCTGCGGGCGAAACAGTTGGGGATCTCGCTCTAGTTTTTCTCGGGGTGAACGTCTGGCCATTGCCTGCTAGCCAGCGGGTCGCGGATGCGATAAATTAGCGTCTCTCGCATCGCGCCCCTCTCAAGTTCGGGACTCTCGGTCATGGCGAAGAAAACGGCCAAAAAGGCGGCCCCCGCCAAGAAAGCAGCCCCCAAAAAGGCCGCGGCAAAGAAGGCCCCTGCCAAAAAAGTGGCGGCCAAGAAGGCCGCCGCGAAGAA
>JAGQOU010000217.1 GCA_020427145.1 Planctomycetales bacterium
AGCTCTGGCCGTAGAACTCGCCGATCCGCCACGGCTCTTCCCAACCCGGTCGGTTGATGGCGCCAACGAAGTATTGGTTGGCCACCGCGTGGGCCGGCTGCTCAAGCTTCCACAGGTACTCGCTGAGCCCCGCGACCGTCGCGCTGGGGTTGAACACGATCTCCGCGCCACCCAGCCCCAGGCATCGCGCGCCTTCGGGGAAGTGGCGATCGTAACAGATGTAAACGCCCACCTTGCCCACCGCGGTGTCGAACACCGGGTACCCCAGGTTGCCGGGGCGAAAATAAAACTTCTCCCAGAATCCCGGGTTGCAGTGCGGGATGTGCATCTTGCGAAACTTGCCCAGGTACGAACCGTCGGCGTCGATCACCGCGGCCGTGTTGTAATAAATCCCCGGCAGGTCTTCTTCGTACACCGGCACGACCAGCACCATGTGGTGCTTCTTGGCGACCTCTTGCATCAGCTTGATCGTCGGCCCGTCGGGCACCGGTTCGGTCAGGTGGTACCACTTCTCGTCCTGCTCGGCGCAAAAGTAGGGCCCGTAAAACAGCTCCTGCATGCAGGCGACTTGGGCGCCTTGGCCGGCCGCTTCTTCGAGCATGGCGACATGCTTGTCGATCATCGCCTGTTTGATTTTCTCCACCGGCGACGTAACGGGCTCGCAGAGGGTGGCTTGCAGAAGGGCGCCGCGGACGACTCGAGGCATGATGCTTCAGCTCCAACAAAATTTCAGGACAACAGCGGGCGGGTCAGCAGCGCGATTCGCACGGTGGCGATTGGGCGCTGAACGGGGTCAATCGAGGGGGGCGCCGCCAGGCGCCGCGACCCGTTGGGCAAGCCGCGGCAAGGCGGTTATGATATCGCGAACCTTAACAAACTCCTAACCGTATTTTTAGCCAGTCGAGACGCCGGCCATGTCGACCCTTTCCATCGAAACAGTTCCCGCCCTCGTCGGCGGCGAGTGGCGAACCTTCGACGCGACGCGCAGCGGCGAGGTATTCAACCCCTCCACCGGCGAAGTGATCGCCCGCGTGCCGCTGATGTCGGCCGACGACACGGCCTCGGTGGTCGCGGCCGCCGCCGCCGCGCTGCCGGCCTGGAGCGCCACGCCCGCGGTGGAGCGGGCCCGCGTCCTCTTTCAGTTTCGCCACCTGGTGGCCGAGCGATTTGACGAGTTGGCGGCGCTGGTCACCCGCGAGCATGGCAAGACGCTCCCCGAGTCGCGGGCCGAGGTGCAGCGCGGCCTCGAAATGATCGAGTTCGCCTGCGGGGCGCCGTCGATGCTGATGGGCGACACGCTGGCGAACATCGCCGCCGAGGTCGACGCCGAGACCGTCCGCCATCCCGTGGGCGTCTGCGTGGGCATCACGCCCTACAACTTTCCGTTCATGGTCCCGCTGTGGATGTTCCCGGTGGCGCTGGCGTGCGGCAACACGTTTGTGCTGAAGCCGTCGGAGAAGGTGCCGCTCTCCGCGGTGCGGATGGGCGAGTTGCTCGCCGAGGCGGGGTTGCCCCCCGGCGTGTTCAACATTGCCCACGGCGATCGCGAGTGCGTCGAGACGTTGCTGGCCCACCCGCAGGTGGCGGCGATCTCGTTTGTCGGTTCCACGGCCATCGCCAAATCGATTTACGAAATCGGCACCCGTAACGGCAAACGCGTGCAGGCCGCCGGCGGCGCGAAGAACCATCTCGTGATCATGCCCGACGCCGACCTCGATCAATCGGTCAAGGCGCTCGCCGCCAGCGCGTACGGCTGCGCCGGGCAACGCTGCATGGCCGGCAGCGTCGCCGTGGCGGTGGGCGGCGTCGCCGACCCGTTGGTCGAGCAACTGTGCGACTACGCCGGTTCGCTGAAAGTGGGGCCGACCGACGGCGTCGAAGGGGTCGACATGGGCCCGGTCATCCGCCGCGAGCATCGCGACCGCGTGGCGAGCTATCTCGACATCGCCGCCGCCGAGGGCGCCACGGTGGCGCTCGACGGCCGCCGCGACTTCGCCGGCGACGGTTTTCTCTTGGGCCCCAGCGTCATCGACCGCGTGGCGCCGCAGATGCGCGTCGGCCACGAAGAAATCTTCGGCCCCGTGCTGTCGGTGG
>JAGQOU010000218.1 GCA_020427145.1 Planctomycetales bacterium
CCGGCGCCATCGCCGCCGCCCGCGAGACGCGGCCCGCGAGCGACGCACTGCGCCGGTATTACTTTTCTGCGGTTGACGACGCGGCGCGGACGCAGCGGTACGAACTTGCCGCGCGGCGGAAGGCCGTCGTCGACGCCGAAGAGCCGATGCAAGAAGTCGCCGTGATGCGGGAACTGCCCGAGCCGCGGCCGACGTACGTGCTGGCGCGCGGCGCTTACGACGCGCCGCGCACCGCCGAGAGTCGCGTTGAGCGCAACGCCTTTGCCGCGATCCTGCCGCCGTTGCCGGCCGACGCCCCGCGCAACCGGCTGGGGCTCGCCCGGTGGCTCACGCAGCCCGACCACCCGCTCACGGCCCGAGTGTTCGTGAACCGCGTGTGGGCCAACTTCTTTGGCCGCGGCTTGGTGA
This sequence comes from Planctomycetales bacterium, assembly GCA_020427145.1. Lineage (GTDB taxonomy): Bacteria > Planctomycetota > Planctomycetia > Pirellulales > Lacipirellulaceae. The sequence goes on from JAGQOU010000218.1 coordinate 409, forward strand.
CGACGCCGGAGAACTTTGGCAGCCAGGGAGCGCCGCCGACGCATCCCGAGTTGCTCGACTGGCTGGCCCGCGATTTTGTTGACAACGGCTGGGACGTGAAACGGCTTTGTCGGCAGGTCGTTCTCTCGGCGACCTATCAGCAGGACTCGCGAGCGACGCCCGCGCAGCGTGCCGCCGATCCGGAAAACGCCTTGCTGGCCCGCGGACCCAGCTTCCGCCTTTCGGCCGAGCAACTGCGCGATCAGGCGCTAGCGGCGTCGGGTCTGCTGTACGAGCAGGTCGGCGGGCCGCCCGTCTCGCCCTATCAACCGGGCGACGATCTGTGGCGCGAATCGAACGTGATGTCGCCGCCTTACCAACGCTCCGACGGTCGGGCGCTGTATCGTCGTTCGCTGTATTCGGTGTGGAAGCGCACCGCGCCGTTGCCCAACATGCTGGCGTTCGACTCGCCGACGCGCGAGGTTTGCACCGTCTCGCGCTCGCGCACCAATACGCCGTTGCAGGCGTTGGTGCTCCTGAACGACGTGCAGTTCGTCGAAGCGGCTCGGGCGCTGGCCCTCCGCGTGTGGCGTGCGCCCGCCGCGGCCGCGCCCCATGAGGCGGGGGCTCCGCTGGCGTCGATCGACGAAGCATTCACCGCAGTGACGGGGCGCCCAGCCACGGCCCGCGAGCGGCAGCTGCTGGGCGAGCTCTACCAGCAACAGCTGGCTCTGTTCGCTGAAGCGCCCGCCGACGAGGTTGCGCGGTTCCTCGCGTTGGGCGAGTTCGCGCACGACACGCCGCCGACGCCCGAACTGGCGGCGCTGACGGTCACTTGCCAAGCCATCCTCAATCTCGACGCCGCGATCATGCGACGTTGACCGCCCACAACCGCGACGCTTCTCCCATGTTTTCCTCGCTCCCCCAAGACTGGCACACGCGCGTCACGCGCCGGCACTTCTTCGGCGCCAGCGCCGGGGCGCTGGGCGCGGCGGCGCTGGGCTCGCTGCTGACGCCAAACCAAGCCGCCGCCGCGGCCAACGCCCCGGCCTCTCTGTTGCCGCAAGCCGCCCGCGCCAAGCGAATCATCTATCTGTTCCAGTCGGGCGGCCCTTCGCAGGTCGACCTGTTCGACTACAAGCCCGAGCTCAATCGCCGCCACGGCGAGCAACTGCCCGACTCGGTGCGCGCTGGGCAACGGCTCACGGGGATGTCGGCCCAGCAGTCGTCGATTCCGCTGGCCGGCTCGCCGTTCACGTTTGCCCAGTACGGCCAATCGGGGGCGTGGCTCAGCGACTTGCTGCCGCATCACCGCGAGATTGTCGACGACGTCTGCTTCGTGAGGACGATGTTCACCGAGGCGATCAATCACGACCCGGCGATTACGTTCTTTCAAACCGGCTCGCAAATCGCCGGCCGGCCGTCGATGGGGGCGTGGCTCTCCTACGGTCTGGGATCGATGAACGACAATCTGCCGTCGTTCATCGTGCTGGTGTCCGCCAACCAAGCGGGCCAGCCGCTGTACTCCCGGCTGTGGGGCTCGGGGTTTCTCGACTCGCGGTATCAGGGGGTGCGGTTCCGCTCGGGGCGCGACCCCGTGTTGTATCTCAGCAATCCTGACGGCATCTGCCGCTCGGGGCGCCGGGCGATGCTGGAGAAGCTCAACGAATTGAACCAGAGTCAGTATCAGGCCGAATTGGACCCGGAGATCGAATCGCGGATCGCCCAGTACGAGATGGCGTTCCGCATGCAAACCAGCGTGCCCGAGGCGACCGACCTGTCGGACGAACCCGAGCAGATGTTCGAGCTTTACGGTCCCGACAGTCGCAAGCCGGGCACCTATGCCGCTAATTGCCTGCTGGCCCGCCGGCTCGCCGAACGGGGCGTGCGATTCATTCAACTGTACCACCAGGGGTGGGACCAGCACGACTCGCTCCCGGGGGGGATCCGCAATCAGTGCGCCGAGACCGACCAAGCGTCCGCGGCGTTGGTGTTGGATCTCAAGCAACGGGGGCTGCTGGACGACACCTTGGTGGTCTGGGGCGGCGAGTTTGGCCGCACCAGCTACTCGCAGGGCAAGCTGACCCCGGAGGGGTTTGGCCGCGATCATCACCCGCGGTGCTTCACCGTGTGGCTGGCCGGGGGGGGCGTGAAGCCGGGCATGTGCTACGGCCAGACGGACGACTTTGGCTACAATATCGCCACCCCCGGCGGGGGGGCGGCTCAGCCGACAAAGAACCAATTCACCCCCGGCGCCGTGCATGTTCACGATCTGCAGGCGACGCTGCTGCACCTGCTGGGCATCGATCACCAGCAGCTGGCATTCAAGTACCAGGGCCGCCGTTTCCGCCTGACCGACGTGCATGGCCATGTGGTCAGCGACCTGCTGGCGTGACGAAACGGGCGACCGGCCGCTGCCGACGGCTGCTCCGGGGGGCGTAATCTCGGCTCCGTGGAGCCTTTGCACCGGTAAGGAAGAGTGATGCGGCTTTGCGGAGTTCTATTGCAACTTCGCTTCCTTGATGTACTTCCGCGATCCAGCCTATCCTTATAGGGTTGGCAGGGTCGTGCAGATTGTCCGGCCCTCACTCTTCTGGTGCGCCGTTTCGGGAGTGTGTAATGCGGCTCGTGGTCTGTCTGGTGAGCATTCTCGCACTGTGCGGTTCGGCGCACGCCGGCGATGGTGCGGACCAGCCGGCCCCGGACGCCGAGTACGAACGCGTGATCGCCCAGCGCGCCGCGAAAATTGTCGCCCAATTGGGGCTGGCAGACGAGCAGCAACAGCAGCGCGTCGCCGGGCTGATTGCCGACCAGTATCGCAGCCTCAGCGCCCTGCACGCCCGCCGCGATGCGGAAAACCACCGCGAGACGCCCGCCGGCAACGAAAGCGAATTGGCGGCCGCGCAGCGAGAACTCGCCCGGCTGGAGATCGAGAAAGAGCAGTTTGCGTTACATCGGCAGTTTCTGGCAAGATTGGCCGCTGAGTTGCAACCAGGGCAAGTCGACGGCGTCAAAGACGGCATGACCTACGGGGTCGTCGGCGGCACCTACGCTCGCTACGTGGCGCTGCTGCCGGAATTGTCCGACGAGCAGCGCCGGCAGATCAAAGCGTGGCTGCTTGAAGCCCGCGAGTACGCCATGGACGGAGGATCGGCCGAGGAGAAGCACAATTGGTTCCGTAAGTACAAAGGCCGCATCAACAACTATCTCTCTCAGCACGGATTGGATCTGGACGCCGCGGAACGCCGCTGGCGAGAAGCCGGCGCGAGCGCCACGAATTGACGGCAGCGCGCACCGCCTCATCCCCCCGTTGCCAAGACACGCCTTGTTCCAACCCGCACCGATCACGATACCTTCCCTCTTGTCGACTCTCTCATGATTTCGCTTCGTTCATTGTCGCTGATGGCCTTGGCGTGCAGCGCGTGCGCCTCGTGGAGCGCGGCGCAGTATCCGACCATCACCGCCGACGTGGCCGCGGAGTCGAAGCGTCGTTACGACGCGATGGAGCAGCGCAGCGACGAAGCTTGGGAGCAGGCCAAGCCGGTGATTGCCGAGTGGGAGGCCAAGGGCAAGCCGTTCATCCCCTGGGCCAAGCGTCCCAGCGATTTGCCGCAGGCAGATCTGCCGGCGTTCCCCGGAGCCCAGGGCGGCGGCATGTACAGCTTTGGCGGCCGGGGCGGCAAGGTGTACGTCGTCACGAATCTCAACGATCGCGGCCCGGGCAGTTTTCGCGCGGCGCTCGAGGCGGGTGGACCGCGGTTTGTCGTGTTCAACGTGGCGGGGATCATTCGCCTCGACGAGCGGATCGTGGTCCGGGCGCCCTATCTCACCATCGACGGCAGCAGCGCCCCGGGCGACGGCGTCTGCATTGCCGGCGACACGGTCGAGATCAACACGCACGACGTCGTGGTGCGTCACATGCGATTCCGTCGCGGCGCCACCTGGGTCGGCGACCGCAACGACTCGTTTGGCGGCAACCCGGTCGGCAACATCATGATCGACCACGTCTCGGCCAGCTGGGGCCTCGACGAAGACATGTCGATGTACCGGCACATGTACCAGCCCCCCGATGGCGGGCCGGAGCAGAAGCTCCCCACGGTGAACATCACCATTCAGAACTCGATCTTCAGCGAGGGCCTGGACACCTACAACCACGCCTTCGGCAGCACGATCGGCGGCTACAACAGCACGTTCCACCACAATCTCTGGGCGTGCAACACGGGCCGCAATCCCAGCGTGGGGATGATCTACGACTTCACCTTCGTCAACAACGTGATCTTCAATTGGCGACATCGCACGATTGACGGCGGCGACCACCGCAGCTTCTACACGATCGTGAACAATTACTTCAAACCGGGACCGGCGACGAATACCGACCGGCCGATCGGCCATCGTATTCTCAAGCCGGAGAAGCGCCGCAGCCCCGGCTTCAATCTCGATTTCGGCAAGGCGTACGTCGCGGGCAACGTGGTGGAGGGCAATCCGACGGTCACCGCCGACAACTGGGACGGCGGCGTGCAGGTGGAGAATGACGAGCTGTTCCCGAATCCCGATCAGATGACGGTCAAAGAAGCGCGCAGGCAGAACGGGCCGCTCTCCGACGAAGAGCGCCGTGCGCGGGCCGAGCAGTTGCGGGCGCAGGTGCTGGCCGAGGTCCGCGCGGAGGCGCCGTATCCGCACGCATTCCTGACCGTTCAGCAAGCGGAGCAGGCGTACCCCTATGTCTTGGAGAACGCCGGCGCCACATTGCCGCGACGCGACCCCGTCGACGCGCGAATTGTGAATTCGGTTCGCACGGGCGAGGTCTCCTACCCGGAGAACGATGGCATCATCACCGACATCGAGCAGGTCGGCGGCTATCCCGAGTACTCCGGCGAACCGTACGCCGACGCCGACGCCGACGGCATGCCCGACGAGTGGGAAACCGCCAACGGCCTGAACCCTCGCGACGCATCCGACGCCGCGGGCGATCTCAACGGCGACGGCTACACGCACATCGAAGATTTTCTGTACGGCCTCGACCCGCAGACGCTTTACGCGCCGTGGTCGGCGCCGAGGACTTACGAAGACCTGTTTTGGAAGTTTTAGTTTTTGACATCGCGTCGGTCGGCCGGCGCGGTTGATCGGGTTGTCTCATGCAGCGCCTCGTCGCCACCTATCTGATTGAAACGCCCGGCGAAGCCGCGGCGGCGGCCGCCGCGTTGGCGGGCGAGCAGTCATCGGGGACGTTCGTGGCCGTGCCCGGGGAAACCGAGGCGCTCAAGGCTCGCTTCGCCGCGCGCGTGGAGAGCGTCGAACCGCTGGAGGCGGTCGAACAGCCAAGCCTGCCCGGCAGTCGGGCGAGCGAAACGGGCCGCTATCAGCGGGCGATCGTCCGCGTCTCGTGGTCGATTGAGAACTTCGGCGCCAATCTGCCGGCGATTGTCTCGACGGTGCAGGGCAATCTTTACGAGTTGCCCCACTTCTCCGGATTGCGTTTGTTGGATTTGGATTTCCCCTCGTCGTTTGCCGATGAGTTTGTCGGCCCGCGCTTCGGCGTCGCCGGCACGCGGCGCCTGTGCGGCGTCAGCGATCGTCCGCTGATTGGCACCATTATCAAGCCAAGCGTTGGCATGTCGCCGGCGGACACGGCCGCGCTCGTCGGGCAGTTGGCCGCAGCCGGCGTCGACTTTGTGAAGGATGACGAATTGATGGCGGACCCGCCGCACTCGCCGCTGGCGGAGCGCGTCGAGCGGGTCATGCGCGTCGTCAACGACCACTTCGACCGCACCGGCAAGCGCGTGATGGTCGCCTTCAATGTGACCGACGAGCTCGATCGCATGCTCGCTCACTACGACACGGTGGTGCGGCACGGCGGCACGTGCGTCATGGTCAGCCTCAACAGCGTTGGCCTGGCGGGCGTCAAGAAGGTGTGCGATCAGGGCGCCGTGCCAGTCCACGGCCACCGCAACGGCTGGGGCATGCTCACGCGGCACCCGGCCCTCGGCATGGACTTCACCGCTTACCAGAAACTGTGGCGGCTGGCGGGGGTCGATCAGATTCACGTCAACGGGCTGCAGAACAAGTTCTGGGAGCCGGACGATTCGGTGGTGCGGTCGATTGCCGCCTGCCGCGAACCGCTCTTGGGCGGGTTGGAAGTGCTGCCGGTGGTCTCATCGGGCCAATGGGGCGGCCAGGCCCCCGAGACCTATCGCCGCACCCAGACCACCGATCTGCTGTACATGGCGGGCGGCGGGATCCTGGCCCACCCGGACGGACCGGCCGCCGGCGTGGCCGCGCTGCATGAAGCCTGGGAGGCCGCCGCCGCGGGGCTCACGCTCCAGCAGGCCATCGGCGAGTATCCCGCACTACGACGCGCCGCCGAGAAGTTCGCCAAGCTGACGCCCGCGCCGCAGGAAGAGCGCGCACCGGAGGCCGCACTGCGATGAGCGAACTGTTGCTCGCCTACTACGCCGACGATTTGACCGGGGCCACCGACGCGCTGGAGCAGTTGGCTTGCGCCGGCGTGCAGGCCGCGTTGTTTCTGGAACCGCCGGACGAACAGGCGCTGCAGCGACTCCCCGGACTGCAGGCGATCGGCGTGGCGGGCGCAACCCGCGCGCTCGGCGAGGCCGCGTTGGAGGCGGAGTTGCGGCCGGCGTTTGCCAAGCTCAACGCCCTGCGTCCGCGGCATCTGCACTACAAAGTTTGCTCGACGTTTGATTCGTCGCCCGCCCACGGCAGCATTGGTCGCGCGCTGGAGATCGCCCGCGAGGCGTTCCAGCCCCGTCTCACGGCAGTGCTTGGCGGCAGCCCGCCGCTGGGGCGTTACTGTGTCTTTGGCAATCTTTTTGCGACAGCCAACGTCGCCGGCGGCGGCGCAGCGCACCGCTTGGATCGCCACCCCTCGGCGAGTCGCCACCCGACGACGCCGATGACCGAAAGCGACTTGCGCCGTCTGCTTGCGCAGCAATCAAACTTGGGCGTCGAACTGTTCGACGTGACCCAGTGGACGCGCGCCGCGGGCGAGCAGGTCGCCTGTTTGGAACAACTGCTCGCCGACGGGGCCGAGGCCGTGCTGTTCGACGCGTTGGACACGACGCATCTGGAGTCGTTTGGCGCCCTGATTGACCACTGGGCCGACGGCGAGTCGCCGGTTGTTTCCATCGGCTCGTCAGGCGTTGAGACCGCGCTCTGTCGTCATTGGTCGGCGACGGGAACGATCGGACAGGCGACGCAGTGGCCCGCGGCAGGGGCCGGTCTGTTGCTGGTCGGTTCGGGAAGTTGTTCGCCGGTGACCGCGGCGCAGATCGATTGGGCCGTCGGGCATGGTTTTGGCGAAGTGGCCCTCGATGCGCCGGCGCTGCTGGCCGGCGACGACGACGCCGTCATCACCCAGGCGACCGAGCAGGCCACGGCGCATCTCCGCGGCGGTCGCAACGTGGTGGTGCATCTCGCCAAGGGGCCCAATGACGAGCGAATCCGGTCGACTCGTCGACTCGCGGAAGCGAAATCGCATCCGGGCGGCGGAACTGGCGACGAAGTGACCGCGGTGCTGGGGCGTTCGCTCGGCCGATTGATTGACCAGTGCTTGCAGCAGACGGCGACGTCGCGCGTCTGCCTGGCGGGCGGCGATACGTCGAGCTTTGCGGCGCGCGAGTTGGGGATTCAAGCCTTGGAACTGGCGAGCCCGGCGTCGCCGGGGGCTCCCTGGTGCCGGGCCTGGGCGCCGGGACGCGACGCCGATCAAATCGAGTTCAATTTCAAGGGCGGACAGGTCGGAACGGAAGCCTTTTTCGGTCTGTTGGCCAGCGGGCAGAATTAATATGAGCGAACCCTTATCCACCGAGAACCCCGTTCCCGCGAAACGCAAAGTCGTGGCGATGATTCACACGTCGTCGACGCTGGAACCGGTCTTTGAACGCATTCGACGCGAGAAGCATCTCGACGTCGAACTGTTGCACATCACCGACGATTCGGTCATCAGCGACGTGATTGCCTGCGGCAATCTGTCGGGCGAGGTGTCTGACCGCGTGCGCCGCCACATCGCCGCGGCCGAGGAGGCCAACGCCGACTACATTCTCGTGACCTGCTCGTCGATCGGCGGGGCGGTCGACGAAGCGCAGGGCGTGATTCGCGTCCCCGTGATGCGAGTTGATCAACCGATGGCCGACCAGGCGGTGCGAATGGGGCGCCGCATCGGCGTGCTCGCCACGCTCAGCACCACGCTGGAGCCGACCCAGGCGCTCATCGCCCGGCGGGCGGAGGCGGCTGGCAAGGAAGTCGAAATTGTCGCTCGGGTGGTGGATGGCGCGTTTGCCGCCTTCCAGCAGGGCCGGTTCGAGGAGCACGATGCGGCGGTCGCCAACGGCCTTCGCGAAATGGCCGCCGAGGTCGACGTGGTCGTGCTCGCCCAGGCGTCGATGGCCCGGGTCGTGGATCTCGTGCCGCCCGAGCAACTCAAGGCGCCCGTGCTTTCGAGTCCCGGTCTGGCGATGGAACATCTGGCCAGCTTGCTGTAGGCTCGACAGCATGGTCGCCCTGCGAAAATCTTGCCTGCTGGTCGCCGTCGCAGTGCTGGCTCTCGCCGCAGTTTGGGCAGGGCAGGGCAACGACGCCTGGCGCGGCGCGGCGGCGCTGGGCGCCCTGTTGGCGCCGATCGGCATCGGCGCCATTCCCGCCCTGGCCAGCTACCAGTACACCAGCTGGATCGTCGGCGTCGTGGTGGCGGCGCTCGCCGCGCCCGGGTACTTCCTGCAAATTGGTCCGTTCGATTTGGGCGGCGTGCATGTCGGTGCGCTCGATCTGCGCGCGTCCTGGTTGGTCATGGCGATCGTCCAGTTGGTGATGTTCGGCATGGGCACGAAGATGAGCCTCCGCGACTTCGCCGGCGTGGCCAAGATGCCGGGGCCCGTGCTGGTGGGCGTCACGCTGCAGTTCACCGTGATGCCGCTCACCGGGTTTGCGCTGGCCAAGGCGTGCGGGCTGCCGCCGGAGATTGGAGCAGGGATCATTCTGATCGGCTCCTGCTCCAGCGGGCTCGCCTCGAACGTGATGTGCTACCTGGCGGGCGCCAACTTGCCGCTGTCGATCACGCTAACCGCCGTCGCCACGCTGCTGGCTCCGCTCATGACGCCGTTTTGGATGCGGCTGCTCGCGGGCGAGGTGGTCGAGCGCAGCTTTCTTGCCATGGCGGTTGACATCATCAAGATGACGATCGTGCCGATTGGCGCCGCGATGGTGCATGACGCTCTCAAGACGCCGCGGCCGGAACTCCGTCGGACAATTCTCGCCGCCGCCGCCGCGTGCGCCGCTGCGCTGCTCGTGCTCGTCCTGGTCGCCACGCGCGGGGCGAGCGGAGGCGAGGGCGCGGCATTCAACCCCAATGTGATTTTGGCGATCTATTGCCTCGCCGCACCGATCGTCGGGGTCGCCTATCACTACGCCGTCGTCCGCTGGTCGTGGATCGACCGCCACATGCACGTCGTGTCGATGTTCGGCATTATCTACTTCACCGCCGTGACCACTGCGGCGGGGCGGGACAACCTGCTGCAAGCGGGCGTCGTGCTGTGCCTGGCGGCGGTGCTGCACAACGCCATTGGGTACGCGGCCGGATACGGCATCAGCCGGGCGGTGGGGCTCGACCGCCAATCGGCGCTGACTGTTGGTTTTGAGGTCGGCATGCAAAACGGCGGCATGGCCGCGGGGCTAGCGGCGAGTATGCACAAACTGGGCACGTTGGGACTGGCGGCGGCCGTGTTCAGTCCCTGGATGAACGTGTCGGGATCGCTGTGGGCCAATTACCTGCGGCGCAAATCGCGCGCAGCTGCGGACGAACCCGCAATCAAACCCGTCGCGAGCGACGCGGCCGCCCTCTCCGGCAGATAAGCATGTTCGCAACCAGGCACGACTTGAATACCAACTCTCAGACTCCGCCGCGGCGACGCTTGGTTTCGTGGGGACTCGTTGCGGCGCTGACCCTGCTGGCCGCGGACGACGCGCGAACAGCCGAACCGCTGGCGTCGGTCGGTCGCGACGGGCAGCTCGCCTATCGCACCGACGACCGCGGCAATCGGCCGCCCGATTTCTCGGTCTGCGGTTATGCCCGGGGCGAACGCGACCTGCCGCAGGCGTCGGCGGTGGTTGTCGTGACGCCGATCGCAGGCGACAACGGCGCCCGCATTCAGGCCGCGCTCGATTACGCCGGATCGCTGCCGGTCCAAGCAAACGGACTCCGCGGCGCCGTGCGATTGACGCCCGGGGTCTTCGAGATTGCCGGGCAGCTGTGCATGCTTCGCGACGGCGTCGTGCTGCAGGGCTCCGGGGCAGGGGAGGGGGGAACGGTTTTGCGCGCCACGGGCACGGATCGCCGGGCCGTCATTCGCATCGAAGGCGCGGGAGACCCCGTCGTCGACGGGACGCGCGAACCGTTGCCAATCGCCGACGCCTATGTTCCCGTCGGCGGCCGAACGCTCACGCTCGCCGAGGAGCACGGCCTGGGCGTCGGCGACCGGGTTCTGGTGACGCGTCCGTCGACCCCCCAGTGGATCGAGCAAATCGGCTGCAACGCGTTCGGCGTCGGCTGGCGTCCCGGTTCGCGCGATTTGATTTGGGACCGCACGATCGCAGCGGTTGACGGCGCAACGGTGGAACTCGACGCGCCGATTACGACGGCGCTCGACGCGGCTCTTGGCGGCGCCACGGTGCAAAAATATGACTGGCCCGGCCGCCTGCACGACGTGGGCGTCGAGGATCTGACCATTGAGGCGGAGGTCCCCGCCGACAAGCCGCTCGACGAAGGCCATGCCTGGTTCGGCGTGGCGTTGGACCGCGCCGAAGACTGCTGGATTCGTCGCGTGCGATTCCGGCGCCTCGCTGGCGGCGCGGTTGCCCTCGGCAGGGGCTCGTCGCGCACCACGGTGGTCGACTGCGCATCGTTGGAGCCTGTTTCGGAACTCGGCGGCTATCGTCGTCATACGTTTTTCACGCTTGGACAGTTGGGGCTGTTTCTGCGCTGCTGGTCCGAAGAGGGCCGGCACGATTTTTCCGCGGGGCACTGCGCCGCGGGGCCCAATGCCTTTGTGAATTGCCGGGCCGCCCGAGCGCGCGACTACAGCGGGCCGATCGAAAGCTGGGCGGCGGGCGTGTTGTACGACAACGTGCGCATCGACGGCCACGACCTGCGGCTGCAGAACAACTGGTCGACGCCGCCCGGCGCCGGGTGGTCTGCGGCCAATTGCGTCGTGTGGCAGTGCCGCGCGGCGAACGTCCGCTGCTTTGCGCCCCCCGGGGCCCAGAACTGGGCCAGCGGCGCGTGGGCCGACGTTGCCGGCGACGGGGCCATCGAATCGGTCAGCGACTTCGTTCGGCCGCAGAGCCTGTATCAAACGCAACTTGCCGAGCGCGTCGGGCCCGAGGCTGCGGGGCGCGTGGAGCCGATCCTGGGCCGATCGCAGGCCGCCACCAACCCCACCTACGAAGAAGCCGCCGCGTTCGTGGCGCGATCCAACCAACCGGCGACGCGGCTGATTGACGTGATCGAGGAGAACATGTCGGCGGCCCAAGCGGAGATCGCCCCAGCGAAAGTTTCCGAACGGGAGTCGGCGGGAGTTCGCACGCTCGATGAAATCCTCGCATCGCAGCAGGGCGGCGCGGCGGCGAAGGCTGCGGCCGAAGAGCCTGATGACCTGCATATGGCCCGGGTCGAGAACGGTTGGATTGTTGTCGATGGCTCCGTGAAGATCGGCAAGCGGCTGAGCCCCAGCTGGTGGCGAGGTTCGTTGCGCGCCGACGAGGCGCCGGCCATGGGGCCCGCCGTCACGCGGTTCGCCCCAGGGCGTTGGGGCCTGGGGCTGACCGACGATCTGGACGCCGTGGCCCATGGCATGGTGGCGGGAGGCTTCGCGGCCTACGACCACCACTACGGCCTGTGGTACGACCGCCGCCGCGACGACCATCTCATGGTGCGCCGCGCGAATGGCGACGTCGCGCCGCCGTTCTACGAGCAGCCGTTCGCCCGCAGCGGCCAGGGCACGGCGTGGGACGGACTCAGCAAGTACGACCTCACGCGGTTCAATCCCTGGTATTGGTCGCGACTGCAGGGATTGGCCGCCCGGTGCGACGAGCGGGGGTTGCTGCTGATCCACCAGAACTACTTTCAGCACAACATTCTCGAAGCGGGCGCCCACTGGGCCGATTGCCCCTGGCGGCCCGCGAACAACGTCAACGACACGCCCCTGCCCGAGCCGCCCCCGTACATCGGCGACAAGCGGCTGTTCATGGCGCACCACTTTTACGACGTCGCGATCCCGACGCTGCGAAAGCTGCATCGCGGCTACATCCGTCAGTGCCTCGACGCGCTGGCCGAGCGGCACAATGTGATTCAAATGACCAGCGCCGAGTACTCAGGCCCGCTGGAGTTCGTGCAGTTTTGGCTGGACGTGATTGCCGAGTGGCAAACCGAGCACGACCGCGACGTGCTCGTGGGACTGAGCTGCCCCAAGGACGTGCAGGACGCGATCCTTGCCGACGCGACGCGGGCGAAGATCGTCGACGTCATCGACATTCGCTATTGGACGTACGACAAGGACGGCCAGTTGTACGCCCCGGGGGGCGGGCAGAACCTGGCGCCGCGGCAGCACCTGCGGCAGCTGCAGCCCGAGGCGAGTTCGTTTGCATCGATCGTGAAAGCCGTTCGCGAGTATCGCCGGCGGTTTCCCGAGAAGGCCGTCACTTACTCCGCCGGCGACGCCTGCCGCAGCGGCGAAGACGGCTGGGCGGTGCTGATGGGCGGGGGATCGCTAGCGAACGTGCATCTGCCGGAGGACTTGCAGCGCGCACTTGTTGCGATGCGCCCCGCCGATGATCGACTGGCCGCGGATGACGGCTGGGCGCTCGCCGCCGGCGACGAGCAAGTGCTGGTCTATTTCAAGTCGCGTCGCTCGCCGGCGCAAGTCGCGGGCCTCGCCGCCAACGCCGCCTATCGTGCGACTTGGATCGACGAACAGTCAGGCGAACCCGTCGCGACGGAAGAACTCGCGGCCGACGCCAGCGGCCGGGCCGCGTTGCCACCGCACGCTCACGCCTGTTGGCTACAGAAACTCGACTAGCGATTGTCTCAACCGTTTCGCTGGAGCCTCGCCCTCCCTGACGCTTGGCCACCTCGGTTCAAAAACCACGGTTGTCCGATTGCGGCAATGCTATTTGGTTCGCGCGTATTCGTGGATGATTATGAGAATCATGAAGGTATCGGAATCGGGGTCGATAGGGCCAAGCGAGTAGACGCCGACCTGACCAGCCACATAGCCGCTGGAGTACTCGAGACTGAATTCATCAAGTGTCTCCGACGAGTTGCCCGTTCCTCGACCGCTAATCTCTAACGCCATCCCGACCAAATCGCCCTCAATTGTGCTTCGCAACTCCTGCGTGATGCGTGTCTTCATGCCCGCTTGGGCGGGCGCGACATTGAGACGGATGATCCTCGTCGCTGGCAAATCGGATCCGCGGCGACCTTCATCAAAGCCGATCTCAGGAAATTCGACTCCGCATGCGTTACACGCGTGTTTGAGGGCAATTTCCCCTTCGAACTGCCGGTAGAACTGCGTTGGAGCGAGCGTCTTCGTCTCCCGCAGAATCAAAGCGGAGAGAAGTGCGATGATCACCGCAACCAACAGCAATTCGCGAAGCGAATATCGGCCGAAATTGCGCGCGTGTTTCTGAATGCTCATAGATTCCGGTCTAGCGCGTTGCGGGCCTCGCCCGCATTCTTGCCGCGCGTCCAATTCATTCTGCAATGATTCATCGCCGCCTCAATCCAGCGGTATCCAGACTGTCATCTCGCTCTGGCCGCGGTTGCCCCAGGCGTAGTACGGGATGAGTCGCACGTCGATCTCCTGCGCAACTGCTTCGTCGAGCGCGCGGTAGAGGGCGTCGTCCCAGGGCGGCGTTTGCCGCACGACCGCCGACGCCGTGACGGTTGCCATGCCGCCCAGCAACTCCGGCTCGCGCTTGACGGTCAGTGTCGCGTTGCGGGGAATGGCGACGCTGTCGATCGCCACGCCGTCCGGCAGGTCGGTGGATTCCAGGCAGTACACGACCGGCCCGCGCTGGACGGCAACCTGGTTGGTCGCCTCTTCCACCAGCGGATGGGCCTGCAGCAGTTGCGGCTTCATCGGCAGGGTCAGCTCGATCTGGTCGCCGGGACGCCACTTGCGCCGCAACTCGCAATACGAACCGGCGTCTGGCGGGTGGGCGGTGCGTTCGCCGTTGATTGCCACCGAAGCGCCGGCCGCCCAAGCCGGGATCCGCAGTCGCACGGCAAACTCTTTGGCGGGGCACGCTTCGACCGTGATCCGCACGGCGCCGTCCCAGGGATACTCTGTCTCTTGGGAGAGCTTGAGCGGCTGCCCCAGCAACTCCGTCTCCAGGCGGCTGCCGCCGTACAGGTTGACCCATACCGCGTCGTCCGTGCGGGCGTACGCATACTCGCCCAGTCGCGCCAGCGTGCGGAGCAGGTTCGGCGGGCAGCAGAACGAGGTGAAAAACGGTTGTCGCGTGCGCGGGAAACGCAGCTCCGTCGGCAGCGGGTCGACCACGCGCAATGGATTCGTGTAGAAGTAGTCCGTCCCCGCCAGGCTCACGCCGCTCAGCACGCTGTTGTACAGGGCCAACTCCACGGCATCGACATACTTCGCCTCGCCGGTCAGCAAAAACATCCGCCAGCTCCACATGGCGCCGGCGATGTTGGCGCACGTTTCGTTGTGGGCGGTGATTTGCGGCAGCTGATAGTTGCGGCCGTAGGCCTGATGCACCCGGGTGATCTGATCCTGCCGCGGCGACCCGTCGGGCGACGCGCCGTCGTACAGCGCGCCGCAGCCGCCGGTGACGTACATCTTCTTGGTCGCCCAGTTCTTCCACAACGGCGCGAGCGGGGCGAATAGTTCGGCGTCTTGCGTCTCGGCGAACAGGTCGGCGACGCCGCAGTACAGGTAATTCGCGCGCACCGCGTGGCCCACGACCTCGCTTTGCTGACGCAGCGGCACGCGATCTTGGTTGTCGTCGCCGCCGTCGGCGATCAGGTCGCGCATGGCGATCAGCTGCTGCGCGAACTGCAGATACTGGGGTTTGCCTGTCGTGCGATAGAGTTCCACGAGCCCCATGTAATGCGCGGGGCAGACGGAGTTCCGCGCCAGCTGCGGCGAGGGGTTGCGAAAGGCCTCCTGCAGAAAGTCAGCGGCCTGTTCCGCCACGGTCAGCAGGTCGGTGCGCCCGGTGAGCTGATGATGCAGACACGCGGTCGTCATCAGGTGCCCCATGTTGTACATCTCGAACGCAAACCGATCCTGAAACGGCGCGGCGGCGAGGTCGCCGTGACGTTGCCGGATCAGCACCGGCGTGTGAATGTAGCCGTCGGAGCGTTGGGCGGCGGCGATCACGCGGATCGATTCGTCGATCTGCGCCTGTAGGTTCTCGTCGCCTGTGGCGGCAACCGTGGCGATGGCCGCTTCGAGCCACTTGTAGTAGTCGCCGTCGTTCCACTGGGCGCCGTGATAGTCGCCCTCGGCCAGCCCGGCGGCAATGTAAAAGTGCCCCAGAAACGGCTTGTACTCGCCGCTGGCCATCAGCCGCCCCATGGCCGGGACCGACGTGTCTCGGCAGACGCCGATTCGTTGGGCCCAGAACCCGTCCGTCCAGGCGACCGCATCGAGCGGCAGCGGCTGCACGGCGGCGCCGGGGCGCGCGGGAGCATCGTCGCGAGCCGCCTCGGCCGCCTGCACCGCCGCGCTCGCGGCAAGGAGCGCCGCCACGACGGCCGCGGCATCCACAAACCGAAGGAGTCTCTGACGTTGAATTGTCGGCGCCGCCACGCTCATCTCCCGGGACACTTTTAGCAGTTGCAGATTTCCCAACCCTCTTTGCAGCGATGGGCGCCAAACGGACCGCACCATACGCTTGCGCGACCTTGTCGTTTGCCGCGCCGGCCGCTCACGATTAGCATACCTTGCCAGAGACACGCACTTTTCCCGGCGGCAAATTATGCAACGGATGACTCGCCCCTTGCGCTGGTACGGCGTCGCGCTGGCGCTGATGCTGTGCCCCGGCGATCACGCCGTCGCCGCGGTCGACGACTACGCCGTTCTCGCTCCGCAGGACTTTGCTCATTATATCCAGCGGTTCAACGCCAGCGACGAGGAAAGCGTTGCGAACCTCGTCCCCAACGCCCAGGCGTGGGAATGGCTCGCCGAGCGCATGCCGCTGTTCACCTGCCCTGCGGGGCGGTTTGAGGAGATTTACTATTTCCGCTGGTGGACGTATCGCAAGCATCTCAGGCAGACGCCTCAGGGCGTGGTGCTCACCGAGTTCATCACGCCGGTGAGCCATGCCGGCCCGTACAACACGGTCGCCTGCGCGGTCGGCCATCATATTGCCGAGGGGCGTTGGCTGCGCGAGCAGGAGTTCTTGGACGACTACGCTCGATACTGGTTTCGCGGCGGCGAGGACGGCGGGCCGGCGCCTCACTTCCACCGGTTCAGCAGTTGGGTCCCGACGGCGCTGTACGAGCGCAGTTTGGTCACCGGCGACGACCAATTGCTGCGCGAGCTGCTGGACGACTTTGTCGCCGACGACCGCGTGTGGGAATCGGAGCGACAATTGCCCGACGGTTCGTTCTGGCAGTTTGACGTCCGCGACGGCATGGAGGAGTCGATCAGCGGCGGTCGCCGCGAGCAGAACGTGCGACCGACGATCAACAGCTACATGGCGGCCAATGCGCGGTCGATTGCGCGGGTGGCCGCACGCTGCGGACGCGACGATCTGGCCGCCGAGTTTTCTGCGAAGAGCGACGCGCTGCGCGAGATTGTGGAAACCAAGCTGTGGGACGAACAAGCCAAGTTTTACAAGGTGCGACGCCCCGACGGCTCGCTGTCCGATGCGCGCGAGCTGATCGGCTACCTGCCGTGGCGGTTCGATCTGGCGAGCCGGGGGCATGCCGAGGCGTGGCGTCAGATCACCGATCGCGAGGGGTTCTGGGCGCCCTGCGGGCTGGCGACGGCCGAGCGGCGGCACCCGCAGTTTCGCACCCACGGCGTCGGCACGTGCGAGTGGGACGGCGCCGTGTGGCCCTTTGCCACCAGCCAGACTCTCGATGCGTTGCAGAACGTGCTCCGCGGGCCCGAGCAACCGTATGTGACGCGGCGCGACTTCTTCGAGCAACTGCTCACGTACGCCGAGGCCCAGCAATGGGACGGCGCCGCGTACATTGGCGAGTACTACGACGAAGTGACCGGCAAGTGGCTCATCACGGGCGAGAAAGAACGTCGCAGCCGGTTCTACAATCACTCCACGTTCAATGATTTGGTAATCCGCGGTCTGGTCGGGCTTGTGCCGCGCGACGACGACACGATCGAAATCGACCCGCTGCTGCCGGATGACGGCTGGGACTGGTTCTGCCTGGACGGAGTGCGCTACCACGACGCGACGCTGGCGATCGTGTGGGATCGCACCGGCGCGCGATTTGGCCGCGGCGCCGGACTGATCCTGTACGTCAACGGCGAAGAAGCGGCTCGCAGAAAAACTTTGGGTCGCCTGACGGCTCAATTGCCCGACACCACGAAGGCGCCATGACTCGACGCACGCTTCATCGATTGATCCTGTTGGCGATGCTGGCAGGAAGCTCGCCGCAGCCGGCCGCTGTTGCTGGAGAAACGTCCCCGGCGGCCCCGTCGTCAGATCTTGAACTCTGGTACGACGCCCCTGCCGAGAAGTGGGTCGAAGCGTTGCCGATCGGCAATGGTTCGTTGGGCGCCATGATCTTCGGCGGCGTCGGCGAAGCGCGATATCAATTCAACATCGACACGCTGTGGACCGGCTCGCCGCATAGCTACGTCCACCCCGGCGCGGCCGGCGTGCTGCCGCGGTTGCGCGAGTTGCTGTTCGCCGGCGATCAGCGCGCCGCCGAGCGGCTCGCCTCCGAGCGGTTCATGTCCAAGCCGCTACGGCAGATGGCCTACCAACCGTGCGGCGATCTGGTGCTGGAATTTCCCGGCCAGGAGGCGGGCGCCGATTACCGCCGCGCGCTGGACCTCGACGCGGCAACCGCCACCACGACATACAGGGCCAACGGCGTCAACTACACGCGGCGCGCGTTCGCCAGCTATCCGGCGGGGGCGATCATCATTGAGCTGACCTGCAGTGAGCCCGGCGCATTGAAATTCACGGGCCGGCTGACGAGCCCGCATGCCGACGCGACGGTGACGGCGGTCGACGAGCGCGCCGTGCGCATGACGGGACGCGTTCGCGAGGCGGCGTCGGAGTCGGCCGACGAACCGGCCAACGAGATGATGTTTGCCGCCCGATTGCAGGTGCTTGAGACCGACGGAGAGTGCGACTCCGCCGGCGGAGAGATCGCCGTTCGCAATGCGACTCGCGCGACGCTGGCCTTGACCGCGGCGACGAATTTCGTGGACTTCCGCACGCTCGCCCCGGAGCGATTGCTGCAGTGCGATCGCGCCGCCGAGGCGCTCGTCGGCCGGACGTTCGCGCAACTGCACGCCGAGCACCTTGCCGATTATCAGCCGCTGTTCCGCCGCGTCTCGCTGGACTTGGGCCCCGTTGCCCCGGAGCAGCTGCCGACCGATCGCCGGGTCGTGCTCGCTCGGCAGCAGCCCGATCCGGCGCTGGACGCGCTGTTCTTTCAGTACGGTCGCTACCTGCTGCTGGCGTGCAGTCGCCCCGGCAGCCAGCCGGCGAACCTGCAGGGACTGTGGAACGATCAACTCGATCCCGCCTGGGGCAGCAAGTACACCACGAACATCAACACCGAGATGAACTACTGGCCGGCCGAGACGGCGAACCTGCCCGAGTGCGCCAAGCCGCTGTTTGGCATGGTGCGCGACGTCGCCGTCACCGGCGCCGAGACGGCCCGCGTACACTACGACGCCGACGGCTGGGTGCTGCATCACAACACCGACCTGTGGCGGGGCACGGCTCCCATCAACGCTTCCAACCACGGCATCTGGCCCACCGGCGGCGCGTGGCTGTGCCAGCATTTGTGGGAACATTACCTGTTCACGCAGGATGAGGAGTTTCTACGCGACACGGCCTATCCGCTCATGAAAAACAGCGCGGCGTTCTTTGCCGACAACCTCGTCGAGGATCCGCGCAGCGAGGAGCATTGGCTGGTGAGCGGCCCCAGCAACTCGCCGGAGCAGGGGGGATTGGTCATGGGGCCGACGATGGACCACCAGATCATCCGCACGTTGTTTGCCAACACGATCGCGGCCGCGAAGCAGTTGCAAGTGGACGAAGAGTTCTGCGAACAGCTCGCCGAACTGCGCGCCCGAATCGCACCGAATCGAATTGGCCGCCTGGGCCAACTGCAAGAATGGATGGAGGACGCGGACGACCCCAACAACCGTCATCGCCATGTGTCGCACTTGTGGGGCGTGTTTCCCGGCGACGAGATCACGCCCGCAACGCCCGAACTCTTTGACGCGGCGCGGGTGTCGCTCGATTTGCGCGGCGACGGCGGGACGGGTTGGTCGCGGGCGTGGAAGGTGAACTTGTGGGCCCGTCTGCGCGACGGCGACCGCGCCTACCGCGTGCTCCACGACCTGCTGCAATTGACCGACTCGAAGCTCACCGACTACTCCGGCGGCGGCGTGTACGCCAACCTGTTTGACGCCCATCCGCCGTTTCAGATTGACGGCAACTTTGGCGCGGTCAGCGGCATGTGCGAAATGCTGCTGCAATCGCACCAAATAACCGCTGACGGCCGCCCGCGCCTAGAACTGCTGCCCGCATTGCCCGCGGCGTGGCCCACAGGAAGCGTCGCCGGACTGCGCGCCCGCGGCGGATTCGAGGCGTCGCTCGCGTGGCGCGACGGGAAGCTGGCCGAGGCAGTCCTTTCCAGCGAACGCGGCGGGTCGTGCCGCGTGGAGTGCGGCGCGACGATTCACGATGTGGAACTGGCGCCCGGCGAATCGATCACCTTCGCAGATTGGAGCGACTGAACCGGGCCAGGCTGGCTCACTCGTGGGGGGCGGCTCCACCGCCTATCGACGCGCTGTGCGCTCTCACTGCCGCGACGTTTCCGCGGTTCCCAGCAGCGCGGTCCGCAGCGTCGGATCCACCGGGCTGGCGCCGAGCCAGATCCCAAACAGCGCCTGTTTGAACGGCAGGCCGGCGACGACGCCGATGCGCTTGCCGTTCTTAAACACGAAGACGCCCTGTTTCGGTACGTAGATCAGGTCGAAGAGGTCGCCGCGCGCGATCTCGCCGGCGAAGCAGCGACGAAACTGTTGCAACTGCGCCTGCAGCGGCTTGAGCTTGCCGCCCGTCGACTTCTCGAATCCCTCATCGAGCGACTGAACGAGTTTCTCCTGACTGACCAGCTTCGACACGACCGCAATGCGGATCGCCATCAGCTGGTCCGCTGCGATGATCGACTTCGCGTCGCGACTGGGGGTCGGCAGGTAGAGTCCCGCAACGTAGAGATCCAGCAGGTACTTCTCGCGCACGCCTTCGCCGTTGAGCGTCAATTCCTGCTTCGCCACCTTGATTGTGGCGGGGAGCTTGGCCGCTCGGGCTGCAGCCGGTGAAAACAGGATCGCCAAAGCGAACGCCGTAGAAATGCAGGGGCGGGGCATGGGTCGTCCTCTCGATTAGCGGCAAGTCGTCGGGCGCCTTCAGATGGGGCGGAAGCTAGTGGAAATGGCGAACGCCCACAACAGCAGACGCGCCGCCGCGGTCCTCCCGCACAAGTCGCGATCCCGGTGCGCCGAGCCTCGTCGCCGACGAGGGCGCTTTACTACACTAGGGCGATCATTCGTTGGGACGCTAGCAACGTGGCGGACGGGGGCTCTGAGAATCACGTCCTCGAGCAATTCGCAGAATCATGCGTCGCACGGATACGAATCCACCAGCGAATAGCGAACGCCGGCGTATGCGAACCGCTGCGCACGCCATGTTCCGCTGCGAAGCCCAGATCGCCTCGACGTCAACCAGGGCGGCTCGCCAACCTCACTGATTCCCATGTCGCCGTGTTTCATTCTTCGCCCGCCGCAGCCCCTTGAAAAACGCGTTTGAGATATCGCGCATTCGCCCTGTAGTTGCCGACTACGTCGCGGGAACGCGTGGCGTCGCGGGATCGCTCCATCACTAGCCAGCCGCTCCAGTCCATCTCGTCGAGCGTTTGTTTGACCGCCGGCAGGTCGAGCCGCTTGTTGTTCTCAAGCCACACGCCGTCCTCATCGGTGCAGTGGATCTGGCAGATGCGCTGCTTGCCCAGCGTGCGGAGTTCCGCCAGCAGGTCGCGGCCGTTTTGCAACGCGTTGGCAAAATTGAAATAGCTGCGGACCGCCGGTGAACCGATGTCGTCCAGCAGGCGCGCTTCGTCGGCGGCGTCGAGCGCGGTTTCGACGCCGATGGTCAGCCCGGCCGCCGCGGCCGTGGCGCCGACGGTTTGCAGCCGCTCGACGATCGTGGGGCGCAGCTGCGGGTGTTGCTGCAGGTCGCCCCGCACGCCCAGCGGCAGAAAACAGACCTTCACGCCCATCTGCTGCATCGTCCTCAGGCAGTCGCCGACCATTCGTTCGTAGGTCGGGCGCTCGGCAAACGATTGGGCGTAGAAGCCTGACATGGCCAGGCTGCAAATCTGCAGGTTGGTCCGCTGGGCGGCGGCTTGAAACTCATCGCGCACCGCCGCGTCGGCCAGGGCGCTGGCGAAGGTGTCGCGATCGCCCAGCGACCCCATGTCGACCTCCAGGCCATCGACGCCGATCTCCCGCGCCCGGTCAAACGCTCCCAGCCGTTGCCGCTTGAGAATCATCCAGTCGCACACGCCGATGCGATAGCGGGGCGGCGCCGGTTCGTTGTCTGCCGCCAGCGCGCAGGGCCCCGGCCACGCCGCCGTAGCGGCCAGTGCCGCGGTCGCCTGGACCGAGCGCTGGAGAAAGTCGCGTCGGGAAGGGGCGACAGCCGCGGGGAAGATTTCATTGAGCATGGCTGATGTCCGATGGAGCAGTGCGAATCACCTGCCGGGCGACCGCGCCGGGATCATCGCCGCCGGCGAGGGGAATGAGGGCCAACTTCATTTCATAGGGTTGCGGCAACACGGCGTACCGCCGCAGTACGCCGGGACCGCAACTGCTGTTGCCTAGGCCGCACTGACGGGCGTCGAGCGACAGCACCACTTCCGGTCGTTGCTTCAGTTCGTAGGCGTGTCGCACGGAGGCGAGATCCTCGGCGGTCACATGCAGGGCTGACGCCGAAATCGGCGCCTCCAGCGAGACGACCAACAAGCCGGCGCCCTGCTGGTCGGCCAGCGCGAGCCAGCGGACGCCCTCTTTGTTGCCGGTCTCTTGCGGTCGTGCGTACGCGACGTATTGCTCGGCAACCGTGCTGCGCCAGATTCCCAGCGGCGAACTGAGCAAACGATCTGGATAGTTTTCGTGCGGGCCATGGCCGAACCAAGCGAGGCGTTCGAAATCTGGCGACAAGAACATCCGCAAGCCAATCCGCGGCAAGGGGGGCAGCTTGGCAGACGGTTCAAACCGCACGCTCAGCGTCAACCGCCCGTCGCCCGTGACTTGCCAGTCGCTGCGGGTGACAATCTCGCCGCCGGCCGCGCGGCTGCGCACGACGATTTTCAACTGCGCGGTCGAGTCATCAAGCCGCCGCATTGCGAACGACTCGACGGCGTGTTCCAGTCGATCCAAGCCGGCCACACGCCACGACTCGGCCAGCCAGCCGCCAAAGCCGCGGTCGTTGTCGGTGGGGGCTCGATACGCCTGCAGCGTCGGCCCTGGCGGCAAGTCCGCATCGGCGGGGGCAAGCAGTTCGCGACCTTGATAAACAAGGCTCGACAGCGTTCCCAGCCGACGACTCCAGACGGCCTTGAAATTGTCCCCGCGGCAAGCCACCGCGTCGGCGCCTTCGTCAATCGCCGGCGGCCCCGAGCGTCGACGCACCAAACCTTGCGCGGTCGAATCGACGAGCCACGGGATTTGAACCGTGGCAAACTCGTGCCCCTGGGCCGCCCACGGCGGGGGGACGTTCGCCTGCAGGCTGGCTCGCAGGAAATAGTCGCCGTCGGGGAAGCCGCCCGGCGGCGACGCCAGAGCGAGTTCGACCGTCGCCGCGTCGCCCGGCCCTGTCGCCGGCAACGCCAGTTCCCCCGACCGGATCACGCGATCGCCTCGCAACAGCTGCCAGTGCAGGGCGAACGCGCTGAGGTCGGTGTGAAAAAACCGATTGACCAACCGCACCCGCGCCGCGCCGGGGCGCTGCGACACATCCCACCGCACCGGTTGATACGCCGCCGCGCCTTCCCAGTACTTGGGCGTCGTCTGCCGATCGGCGGCGACGACGCCGTTGAGGCAGAATGCGCCAAGATTGGGGCGATCGCCAAAGTCGCCGCCGTAGGCGACAAACGGCGCGCCGTCAGGCGGCGGCTTGAACAGTCCCTGATCGGCCCAGTCCCAAATGAAGCCGCCCAGCAGTCGCGGCTCGGCGTCGATCTCGTCCCAATACTCGGCGAGGTTCCCCAGGGCGTTGCCCATCGCGTGGGCGTATTCGCTGGCCAGGATCGGCCGGTCGTCTGCCGCATTGTCAGCCAAGTCGACCAGGCGTTCCCAGCGCGCATTCTCGGGGCGCTGGCCGACCGTCTCCGTTGTCGCCTCATTCGGCCGAGGCGGATTGAGATACACGTCCGCCACGCGCGGGTAGAACCGACTGACCACGTCGACGGTTGCCGGATCGCGCGGGCTGTCCTGGGCGCCCTCGTAGTGAATCGGTCGCGTCGGATCGTACGCATGCAACCACGCGGCCGCCGCGGCAAAGTTGGGCCCGTAGCCCGATTCGTTGCCCAGCGACC
>JAGQOU010000219.1 GCA_020427145.1 Planctomycetales bacterium
GCCGGTGTGGCTGTGGGGCGGCGTTCCGGCGTGCGTTTGTCGGCAGCCCCGGCGACGGAGGCTTACGATCCGCAAAACCTCGCTAAACTGCCTTGATTTCAGGGGTTGCGCGGGCACAAGCTTGTTGGTCCTCGTGCATCTGGCCGTTAGAATAGTGAACGGAACAGAGAAACTTCTCTACGCCGCGACGCACGGGGTGCCGCGCGGGGTTGCATCGGTAGCTGCTGGCGGGGGTCTGCAGCCTGGGGAGAGACGCGCTCGCCTGCCGGGGTGCGCGTGCGGGCTCCGGGCCTCGATGCGCCCTGCGACAGTGTTCGCGACGGGAATGGCCACGACTTGGGATTGTCTGTGATTGCTGACGCTGGATGCCGCCGCTATGCCTTGCCCCTGGCGGCCACGCTGTGGTTGGCGGCCCTCTCGTTGGCGGCGCAGCCAGCGGCGGCGGCCGAAATCGACGGCGCGTTCGTCGAAGCCCTGCAACAGCGCGGCTGGGACGACACGGCGGTCGCCTACCTGGATTGGGCCGGCGGCAAGCCGTTTGTCTCGCCGATCTTCCAGGGGCAGGCAACGTATTTCCGCGCCGTCGCTCAAGTCGCCCAGGCGGAGAAGGCGCTGAGCATCGACCGGCAGAAGTCGATCCTGAAGCAGGCGGCCGCCGACTTTGCTCAATTCGCCGCCGCGCAGCCCGAGTCCCCGCAGGCGGTCGATGCGCTGCGGCAACAGACCTTGGCGCTGGCGCGGCTGGCGCAGATCGAGGCGGCCGAGGCCGAACGCTCGCCCGAGGGCTCCAGCAACCATGCCTCGGGAGTGCAACAAGCCCGCCAGGATTATGCCGCAGCGGTGGACGCGGCGACGGAGTTGGTCACACTGTCTCGCAAGCAGATGGCGGCGCTGCCCAAGGCGGCGGCCACCGAGGTCGGCTCGGAAGCGTCTCGCATGCGTGCGACCTTGCAAGGTCGAGAAGCCGAGGGGCAACGATTTGCCGCCGTGCTGCAGTTTGAATCGGCGTTGTTGCTGGAACCAGGTTCGCGCGCCGCCAAAACGGCGTTCGGCGAAGCGCAGCGGGCGCTGGCGGCACTCTCCGAGAAGTACCGCAACGATCCCTGGACCCGCTACTACCTCGGCCGCAGTTATCAGGCGACCGAGGACTACGACAAGGCGCTGGGCATTTACGAAACGGTCGTGGGCGTCCCCACCGGCGACGCCGAGTTGCGGCGCTGTCAGGCCCGTACGCATCAGTACCGCACCGAGTGTTTGGTCTCGGCCGGCAAGGCCGAGGAAGCGGTGCGCGACGCGAGCGATTGGCTCCGCCGCTCGCGCTCGGAAGAAAGGTCGCGCCCCGAGTGGATCGGCGTGGCGTACCAACTGGCCCAGGCGCAGCTGGCGCTCGCCGCGGAGTTGGGCGCAGAGACCAACGACGCCAAGCGGCTGATCGGCGAGGCCCGCGAAGGGCTGGCCGAGGTCGCGCGGCAGCCGGGCGAGTTTCAGCAGCCGGCGCGGGCGCAATTGGCGTCGCTGGGCGTGCGAACGGCGCAACGCGAGGATGTCCGCACCTTTGCCGACGCGGTGGCCGCGGGACGCACGGCCGTCGACCTGATGAAGTCGTCGACGCTGGCGGCTCGGTTGGCTGCCAAAAACAACCCGGCGGCGGTTGAGGAACTCCAGCAACAGGCCGCCGCGCAGCAGCGTCAGGCCCAGGGCTACTTGGAAACGGCGCTCACGCTGGCGGATCGGGACTCGTCGACCGAAGACCTCAACCTGGCCCGCTATTACTTGTGCTGGATCTATTGGGATCAGCAGCGATACCACGACGCGGCCATCCTGGGCGAGTACCTGGCCCAGCGATTTCCAGACAGTCCCTACGCGGCGCCCGGCGCCGGGGTGGCGCTGCGGGCGTACGAGAAGCTGTTGTCGGCGCAGTCGGCTGCGGGCGCGCCGCCGAGCCGGTTTCTGTCCGATCAGCTGGCGGCGACGGCGGAGATGATCGCCGCCCGCTGGCCCGATTCGAGCGACGCCGCGGCCGCCGCCAACCTGTTGGTTTCGATCGCCCTGCGTTCCGACCGACTGGCTGACGCAGAGCGGCTGCTGAAGAATCTCCCCCCGGCGAGCCGCGCTGCCGCCGAGTTGAGTTTGGGGTCGGCGCTTTGGTCGCGCTATCTGCAAGAGACCGCGGGGCTCGAAGGCACGCCCCCCGATGAAGTCGTCGAACTTCGCAAGCGGGCGCAGTCGTTCTTGGAACGGGGATTTGAGGCACTCGGACAAGGCGGCGCGGCGTCGCCGGCCGCGGCGGCGGGCGTGCTCTATCTGGCGCAAATTCGGCTGGCGGCCGACGACGCGGCCGGCGCGCTGGCGGCGTTGGAACACCCGCGACTGGGGCCGCTGACTTTGATCGAGAAAGGCGCTGCCGTGGCGTCGACGCCGGAATTCTCCGAGAGTGCGCAACGCACGGCCTTGTCGGCCTATCTGGCGATGCGACCGCCGCAGCGCGACAAAGCGCAGCAGATGATGGAAGCGCTGGAGGCCGGCGCTGGCGACGGAGCCGACGCCCAGCGGCAACTCACCCGCATGTATGTCGGGCTGGGCGTGCAATTGCAGCGTCAGATGCAGGAGTTCAACGCCGCCGGTCAGCCCGACCGAGCTCGAGAACTGGCCGCCGCGTTCAAAGATTTGTTGGCGCGGGTGAGCGAGCGCGCCGACGCCAACAATTGGGTCACGCAAAACTGGCTCGCGCAAACGAGCCTGCAACTGGGCGAAGGACTCAGCGGCGACGACGCGAAGCAGTATTTTGCGCAAGCCGAGGCGGCGTATCGCGCCATCCTCGCCAGCGCCGCCAAGGATCCGAGCTTTGCCCCGAAACCGTCCGACCTCCTCGTCGTGCGCAAGTTGCTGGGCGACGCACTGCGGGGGCAAGAGGACTACAAGGCCGCGTATCAACAGTACGTCGAGATTCTCAAGAAGAAATCGAGCATCCTGGACCTGCAGCAAGCCGCCGCGACCGCGCTGGAACAGTGGGGCGTTGCCATCGGCGACCCCAAGCCGCTGGACCGTGCGATCCGCGGCGATCTGCCGCAAGCGGGGGGCAAGAACCTGGTGTGGGGCTGGCTGCAGTTGGCGAAGACCGCCGACTACGCTCGCCGCAAGCAGCAGCGCAACGCCGCCAGCGACCCCGCCGCAGCCCAGGCGGCCGCTCGATACGCCGACATTTACTTCGACGCCCGCTACCATGCGGCCCGCGCGCGGTTCCAAGCAGCCATGCTGTCGACCGGCTCCGCAAAGGCCCAACAGTTGGCGACGGCTCGCAACAGCGTCGAATCGATGATGAAAATGTATGCGGACTTGGGCGGTCCGAAGTGGAAAGCCGCGTTCGAGGAGTTGCTCAAAGAGATCAAGGCGGCGCAGTAGCGGCCCGCTCGTATTCGTTCGATCGAGATCTCAAAACTATCGTAGAGTCTCGCTATGCAGACAGACTGTCCGAGTGAACCGCAGATGAACGCAGATCAACGCAGAATTCCAGGTGCATGGATCGCCGTCGGCGATCGGGAAGGCGCGGCTCGCCGTACGCCGCGGCCGCTCTTGGCATCGTTGATGCTCGCTCTGGCGATCGCCGGGCCGGCGGCGGCGCAGGGGACGGTCGATCGCATCCAGCGCCGTAACGGCGTCGACAGCGGAACGATCAGCGCCGTCACGCCGCTGGGAGTGACGATTTCCAAGAGCGGCGTCGAGTCGACTGTGCCGGTGGAGGAGATCCGCTCCGTTCGTTACGCCGGCGAGCCGAACGAACTGAATTCGGCGCGTATCGCGGCGGCCGCGGGGCGATATCGCGACGCCTACGATCAGTCGCTCCAGCTGGCGAAGAGCGGCATCACGCGGCCGGAGATCATGGCCGACGTGCAGTTCCTCGCCGCATCGAGCCAGGCGGCGCTCGCGCTCGCCGGGCAGGAAGACCTCGACAAGGCGCTCACCGCGGTGCGCGGGTTCCTCGCGCAGCAGCGCTCCAGTTATCACCTGCCCGAGGCCATTGAACTGTACGGCGACCTGCTGCTTCGCAGCGGACAGTACGAAGGGGCCCGCGGCGAGTACGCCAAGCTGGCCAAGGCGAAGAGCGACTATTTCGAGCTTCGTTCGGCTCTGCTGCTGGGCCGGGCGTGGCAGGCCGAGGGGAAACAGACCGAGGCCCTGGCCGAATTCGACAAGGTGCTAGCCGCGCGCGGGGGCGGGGCGCTCATCGAGCCGCTGAAGCTGGCCGCCACGCTCGACAAGGCCGTCAGCCAGGCGGCGGCGGGCGATACGCAGCAAGCGACGGTCGCGATTGGCAAGATTATCGCCGCGGCGGACGCGGAGGACGAAGAGCTGCTGGCTCGCGCCTACAACGCCCTGGGGGATGCGTACCAGAAAAGCGGCGACGTGCAGGGGGCCGTGTTTTCCTATTTGCACGTCGATTTGCTGTTGAACAACGTTGGCGACGCCCATGCGAAGGCGTTGTCGCAGTTGGCCAAGTTGTGGAAGTCCGCCGGCCACGAAGACCGGGGACGCGATGCGGCGGAACGGCTGCTGGCCAAGTACCCGGAGAGCCGCTGGGCGGGCGACCGATAACGCGGCGGCGGCCCCGGTGGAACGGCCGCCGTTGGCTCGGCGCGGACTTAGGATTAGATTGACGACACTCGGCGGCCCTGCGGGGCGACTGTGCCGCGCGGCCGCGCGGCTTTCCGTACCTTTTTCAGCAAGCCATTAAGACGACAATGCAACAGTCCGCATCCGCGACTTTCGGCGTTTCCTTCCGCTGGTTCGGCGCCTGCCGCAAGCTGGCCCTCGTTGCTCTGGCGGCGGCGGCGCTCGCCGCGTTCGCCCCCCAGCCGGCTCGGGCCCAGGGCGAAGGCGAAGACGTCGCCCCCGCGGCCGAACGCGACGTGCAGGCCGCCGACTCCGCCAGCGGCGACCGGATCAGCCTGCTGGAGTGGTCGTTTCGCTCGCTGGGGTGGTTTTACGGACTGGTGTTCCTCGGCCTGTCGTTTTCGCTGGTGGCGTTGTTCGTGATGAATCTGCTGGCGGCCCGCCGCGACAACGTGCTGCCGGGCGATCTGGTCGACGGTTTCGAGCAGCATCTCAACGCCAAGCAGTATCAGGAAGCGTACGACCTGGCCAAGGCCGACGAGTCGCTGCTGGGCCACGTGCTGTCGGCCGGGCTTAGCAAGGTGTCGCAGGGTTACGACCACGCGCTGGAAGCCATGCAAGAAGTGGGCGAAGAGGAAAACATGCGGCTGGAACACCGGCTGAGCTACCTCGCGCTGATCGGTTCGCTGAGCCCGATGATCGGCCTGTTGGGCACGGTCAGCGGCATGATCGCGTCGTTCAAGACGATCGCCAACACGGCCACCGGCACGCCCAACCCGCAGCAACTGGCCGAGGGCGTCTCGACCGCGTTGTTCACCACGCTGGTGGGGCTGGCGTTGGCGATTCCCGCGCTGGCCGCCTACAACCTGCTGCGCAACCGCGTCGCCCGGCTGGTGCTGGAGACGGGCATCGTCAGCGAAGGGTTGATGAGCCGCTTCCAAAAGCCGGGCGAGAAACCGACCGGCGCCGCGTAGGTCGCATCCGGTCCCGCGCCAACCGACACGCCCCCCTGCCCTGCTCCGCCGTCCCCCCGAGCCAACGCCGTGCGACTGACGAAACGACATTCCGGCGACATCGTCGAAGGCGACATGACGCCGATGATTGACATGGCGTTTCAGCTGATCGCGTTTTTCATGCTCGTGGTCAACTTCTCGGACGCCGAGCAGGATCAGCGGATCAAGCTCCCCGCGAGCGAGTTGGCCAACCCGCCCCAAGCGCCCTACGACGAACCGCTCACGATTCACCTGACCGAGCGGGGCGAATTCATCTTCAGCGGCAACCTGCTGCCGTCGCTGGAAGACCTGCGGGCCGCCCTGTTGCGCGAGACGCAGATCGTCAGTCGCCACCTCGACAAGAAGCTGGGCGACGTCACCGTGATCATCCGCGCCGACGAAAACGCCCGCACCGGCATCGTGCAGGAAGTGATCTCCATGTGCCAGGAACTGAAATTTGAACGCTTCGCGCTGCGCGGGAAAAAAGCCGAGGCGCCGACGATTCGATCGCCGTAGTCCAGTCACCGTGCGAGGAGTTCACAACAGTGGACATGGAGATCGCCCAAACGACTTACAGAAACTCACTCCGCAATTCCTGCTTTGCGATCTGCGATCGATCATGCTGCTCCACTCCGTGCTCTCTGCGACCCCTGCGGTGAAGAATTAGGGAAACGATGAAGATTCGCCACGCCGATCGCCGCGAGCAGATTACTCTGCAGATGACGCCGATGATTGACATCGTGTTTCAGCTGCTGATCTTCTTTGTCTTCACGTTCAAAATCGTGCTGCCCGAGGGCGATTTCAACATCCGCATGCCGGCCGCGTCGGGCGAGTCGGCCGAAGAGAGCGAAACGCCGGTGATTCGCGTGCGGCTGCGGGCGGGCGAGAATCGCAACCTGGCGGCCGTCGAGTTGGGCGACACGCCGCTGACCGGCGACAACCCGTTCGGCCAACTCCAGGCCCGCATTCGGGGGATGATCGACGACTCGGCCGGCCCGGGTTCCAGCGATCAGGAAGTCGAGCTCGACTGCGACTACGACTTGCGATACCGCTACGTCATCCAAGCAATCACGGCGATCACCGGCTACGTCGACCCGACGACCAACGAGCAGGTCAAACTGATCGAGAAGGTGCGATTCGCACCAACGAGTCAGCCGTAGATCCCGGGAGTGCGAGGCTCTGCCGAGCCAGGGTGGCGTAGCTCGGCAGAGCCTCGCACTCCCGTTAGCCGCGGGGGTGAAATTGCTCATGCACGCGTTTGAGTCGCGTGTGGTCGACGTGCGTGTAGATCTGCGTGGTGGCGATGCTGGCGTGTCCCAGCATTTCCTGAACCTGTCGCAGATCCGCGCCCCCCGCCAACAAGTGCGTGGCGAAGCTGTGCCGCAGC
>JAGQOU010000006.1 GCA_020427145.1 Planctomycetales bacterium
CCCGCACCGTGACCCTCACGCCGACTTCCGTCCTGGCTAACTCGACGACTTACACGGTTTCTGTCTCCACCGGTGTGAAAGACTTAGCCGGCAACGCACTGCAGCAGGCCTTCACCGCCAACTTCGCCACCGTCGCCGCCCCGCCGGTCGACACGACGGCCCCGACGGTGACAAGCGTCACGCCGACCAGCGGCGCGATGGACGTGCCCACGACGGTCGCGCCGCAGATCGTATTCAGCGAGGCGATGGACGCGGCGACGATCAACGCAACAACGGTGCGGCTGTTGGACGGCGGCTCGACGGTCGCCGCGACGGTCAGCTACAACGCCGCGACCCGCACCGCGACCCTCACGCCGACGGCCCCTCTGAGCAACCTGAAGACCTACACGGTCTCTGTGACCGTCGGCGTAAAAGATCTCGCTGGCAATGCTTTGGCTCAAACCTTCACCGCCAATTTCACTGTTGTCGCGCTGCCCGTGGACACAACGGCTCCGACCGTGACGAACGTGAATCCAGCAAACGGCGCAACGAACGTGGCCACTTCGATTGCTCCGCAAGTGACGTTCAGCGAAGCGATGGACGCCGCTACGATCAACGGGAATACCGTTCGACTCCTGAACGAAAATGGCTCGGTGATTGGTGCGTCTGTCACCTACAACGCCGCAACCCGCAGGGTCACGATCACCCCGCTTGCAGCACTCAGCACGCTGCAGTTCTACACAGTGTCGATCGTCGGCGGCGCCAATGGGGTCAAGGACCTTGCTGGAAACTCGCTCGCACAGAACTACACGTCGGGGTTCACCACGGCGCGTCCGACGTTTCCTCGGGCCGGACGCTAGGTGACCGGATAAGCAGCACTCGCCGCGACGGCGATGACGAGGCATCGCCCGTCGCGCCGCCGCTCATCCTGTACGCCGGGCCGCTCAAGGACCCGCTGACGCATCGCTGGGACGTGGCTGATACAGCCACTCGACGAAACGATGTTGGGCTCGACGGCGCGCGAATCGCAGCCGTCGCTGCTGCGTCTTAAGCAACTTGAAGAAAGTTTGCGGGCGATTGAACCACGCAGGGCGCCAACCGGCCCACGCCGTCCGGTCGACGTAGCGATAGAACTGCTTGCGAAGCGGGTGCAGACACGACACCATCCAGGGTTTGTTGTGAGTCGTGAAGTGGATGATGTAGGGTTCGTCGCGCACCTGTCGATAGACCGTCGCGTCGTAGGGACTTTGCGACCAGGTGTTAAACGCAAAGGCGTGAGCGCCCTGGTTCCACCGAGGGTCGAGCGGTTTCCATCGGCCCGAGAGCACTACGTTCAGTGCGTATTGGTCCCACCAGAGAACATGCGCGGAATTCTGCTCCAGGCAAGCGAGCAATTGGCCCGACAAATCTTCGTTGCGCCAGGCCTGCAAATCGACCAATAGGATTCCCGAATTGAAGTAGGGCGCCAGCGGATCGAGCCCCAGCTCGCGGTAGTTTTCAATTGGCGTCGACGAGCCCAAGTGCGGCCCGCAGCGGTTGAAATTCGCGAGCGCTTGTGAGGCGTCGACGAAGGGCGCCGCACAATCCTGCACAGCCAAGCAGGGCGCCCCCTCAAAGTCAGATTCCCACAGCCGTGTCAGATCAGCGCACACGACTAAGTCGGAGTCCAAGTAGATCACGCGATCCAGCCCCTCAGGCAGGAGACGCGGCATCAGGATGCGATAGTACGCAACTTGGCTCACATGACCGGAAACTGGGGCGTCGGCAAGGGCGCCCGCGTCCACGTCGACCCAGCTGACGTCGAACCGACCCGCGGGCCAAGATTGCTCAAGCTTCGTCTTAATATCTGCGCAGATGCCGCCGTCGAGGATAAACAATCGCAGTTTTCTCTCCGGCGCTAGGTTGTCGATGGCTGAACGCACCGTCGCCGCTAGCGGCATGGCGAAATTCTCATCGGCTGCTAGCACGACGACCGGGTCCCTGGCGTCGACGTTCGCAGCTGGGTTTGCAATCTCTGGCATGCGATTCCCCTGGAGATTGTGGTCGTCAAATCCGTCGCGACTGCCGCAGAAAGCTGGGTGCGAGACGAGCGGCAGTCGCGCACCGGACGATCGCTTCGCTCAAGCTTGGCGGCCCTGCGAGACGTCGTCTCGTTCGCTGTTCCAATCGCGATTCACTGGTTCGAAGCACTTTTGCGTGGGGACTCTAGCAGCACTGGGGTCTGGGGTAAATGCGTGTTCTAGAGCCCCTGCCACAGCTGCAGGCGTCAAACGGGGCCGCCAGGACGTCGTTCTGCGGCGAAGGCGGGCAGATTGTTTTGATGTCGTCGCCGTTTTCCTGCCGATAGACCCGAAGACAAAGACTTTTCCGATAACATCTGACAGCATCTCCCTCGTGGGCATCGGTGCAACCGCCGGGCTCCTGGGTCAGCCGCTTGACCGCGGTGTTATCGCTCCTCCGTCTCTTGGTCAGACGACATGAAAACGACTTGCCTGATCAGCAGCCACAACTACGTGAAGTTCGTCGGCGAAGCCATCGAGGGGGCGCTTCGGCAATCCACGCCCTTCGATGAAATCATCGTCGTCGATGATGGCTCGACCGACGGCTCGCTGGAACTGCTGGAGAACGCATACGCCGGCCATCCCACGGTCCAAGTTATTGCGAAGGTGAATGAGGGGCAGCTCTCCTGCTTCAACGAGGGATTTGCTCACGCGACCGGGGACATCGTGTTCTTTCTCGATGCCGACGACATTTACGACCCCAACTATGTCGAGCGCGCACTGCAAGAGTACCGCAAGTATTCCAAGTGCGACTTTCTCTTCTGCGGCTGTCGCTTCTTTGGCGACCGCGAGGGCGTGTCGCTCAGGTTTCCGGAGAGCCGTGATCTCGGCTACTCGGTGATTCGCACCACCTATTCGAAGGCGTGGATCGGCGGCGTCACTTCGACTTTGTCGTTGCGCCGGTCCGTGCTCGAGAAGATTCTCCCCCTGCCGTTCGTCGACGATTGGCGAACTCGGGCCGACGACTGTCTGGTGTTCGGCGCGTCGCTCGTTGGGGCGCGCAAGCGGTTTCTCGCCGAACCCCTCGTGCGCTACCGGGTGCATTCCCGCAATCACTTCTACGGCAGCAAGCCCGATGCGACCGCCAATTACCGCAGGCGATTAGCGGTGAACCGATTGTTTGAGCATCTGCAGCGTCAACAGTGTTACAACGTCGAGCAGCTTGCCGACTTTCCGCATCGAGAGTTTAAGACCATCGAAAGTCCCTCGTTCGACGTCCTGCGCGAGTACGCCCGCATCTGCATGCGAGCCCGCACTTCAATGTTGCGGCGAATCTCGTGTATCTTGTCGATGACCCATCACTACTTCTCCACCTCAAGACGCACGCACCCCGCGTTGGGGCACGAGACGATGCCGGCGGCAAACGGCTCGTTTTCCCCGCGACTCTTTTCACCCGATACGATTGCGCAGCCCGATTCCTCTAGCGAGCAGACATTGCAAGAGGGACGCAAAGCCGCTTGAGTCTCGCTTTGCCGTCGTTCCGCGACGTTGCAAGACTTCGGCCCTCCAGAGAACGAACACGTCGCGAGGAGGGTGATTTCTCAACAGGCGGCGAGCGTTTTCGGGGCCGACTCAGATCTGGCTCTCGACCTCGGCGTGTTTTGTATGCTCATTCCAAAACGTGATGAACTGCTTGTGGTCGTTCTGATGCGACTCGCTGAAAACGCATTTGATGAGCTCTTCCTTTTGCTGAACGAAGAGACGTAAGTCCTTCGGTGCATCCGGGGTGAAGATTGGCGCGGGACGGTCGTAAACGATCGTGGCGCCGTTTGCGCCGTCGGCATGATATTGCGATAATCCGACCACGCGGTCGCTGACAAACAGCGCTTCGTTGAGTTCATGGGTCACGATGATCACCGTGTGGGGCGGTTGACGGTGTTGTTCGCGAGCGCGAACGTTCTCTTCGTAAAGGCGCAGCAACATAAGCTGCAGCTCTTCGCGCGTGGCCTCGTCGAGAGCGCCGAACGGCTCGTCCAGCAACAGGACGCTCGGTTCCATAATAAGCGCTTGGGCGATCGCCACCCGTTGGCGCATGCCGCCGGACATTTGGCTTGGATACTGATCGCGCGCGGCCAAAAGGCCCACCTTCTCCAAGAGCTCATCGGCCTGTTGCAGGTGATCGGCGCGCAGCTTTCGCCAAGCAAGAGGATGGAACACTCGGTAGGGCGTGCTGGTTTGGTCCAGCATCAGGCCGAACGCGACATTCTGGCGGGCGGTGAGAAAGTCGTACAAGCTGTAATGCTGATAAACGATGCCGACGTTGCGCGTGGGCTGGTCCACGAGTTGGCCGTCGACCAAGACCTGGCCTCCCGTGGGCGGATGCGTGCCGAGGATTGCCCGCAGCAAGGTGGACTTGCCGCAGCCGCTGGGGCCGACCAAAGCCACCACCTGCCCGGCGTCAACCCGGAGGTTGACGTGGTTCAGCACTCGCTTCTTCCCGTAGGAGTGCGAGACGTCGATGAGATCGAGCTTTGACATGCGTCGGGCGAAGGCGTTGGGAGGTTAGGGGGACGACAGTCTCTCGGCTAGCCATTGTTCACCATGCCGTCCTCAGCCACAAGCAGCGAGGGGGCCCTCGTTATCGCTTGTCGACGGTTACCGCCGCGAGAGCCGGGGCGAGGTCGTTGCCGCCGTTCCGATCGGGTATAATTCTCGCATGAGCTACCAGTTCGATCCAACGATCCCCATCGAAGCGGCCCCCACGCCGCCCAAGTCGTGGTACACCGACCCCCTGCCGTTTGCGGCCGAGAAACGCCACGTCTTTGAGAAGGCGTGGATTGCCGTTGGTCGCAGTGATCAGGTTGCAGTGCCAGGCAGCTATTTCACCGGCGAGTTGGTGGGCAACCCTTACATTGTGCTCCGCGACGACGAAGGACAATTGCGGGCCATGCACAACGTGTGCCGCCATCACGCGGCGATCGTCGCCCAGGAAAGCGGCCATGCCTCCGAGTTGGTATGTCCCTATCACGGCTGGACATATCATCTCGACGGTCGCCTGAAACGCGCCCCCAGCATGGGAAAGATGACGCACTTC
The DNA here is from genome assembly GCA_020427145.1 of Planctomycetales bacterium. Lineage (GTDB taxonomy): Bacteria > Planctomycetota > Planctomycetia > Pirellulales > Lacipirellulaceae. Next base: position 5,074 of record JAGQOU010000006.1, read on the forward strand.
GACGCGGCCGATTTTTGCCTGCCGCCGATTTCCGTCGAGGAATGGGGACCGTTGGTGCTAATCGACTTGGATGGCGCCAAGGGAGGCGAAAACAATCCCCGCGACCTGGCGGCGGATATTGCTCCCCTTGTCGAACCGCTTGCGGAGCTAGGCTTTGAGAACATGAAGTGGATCGAGCGCCGCAGTTACCTCATCAATTGCAATTGGAAGGTGTTCGTCGATAATTCGCTCGATGGCGGCTACCATGTCGCGTATGCGCACGAACAACTTGCCGAAGGACTGGAGTTCGCCGGTTACAGGACGACGACCTTCGATCGCGCGAGCGTGCAAATCTGCGAATCCAGCGGCAAGGACAATCGACTTGGCGATAAAGTGATCTACGCCTGGCTGTATCCCAATCTTTTCGTCAATCGTTACGGGCGCATGATGGACACGAACGTCGTCTTGCCGGTGGACGTCGACACGTGCCAGGTGGTGTTTGACTTCTTCGTCGACTACGAAGACGTTGAGCAATGGAATGCAAAGCGGACAATCCGCAAGTCGATTACCCAAAGCCACGTGATCCAGAAAGAGGACGTCGAGATCTGCGAATCGACGCAGCAGGGACTCCGGAGCATGTCGTTCGAGCGCGGGCGATACTCTTCCAAGCTGGAACAATCGGTTTACGCCTTTCACGCGATGCTTTGGAAAGACATTCAACACGAGCTGTCGCAATGAGCTATCGTCCCGACTTCTTTATCCGCCTGGCTCGACTGCTGAATTCGGGACAGGCCCGCAGCGTGTTGCTGTGCGGCAATATTTACGATTTGTTCTGGGATGGCGCCGGCTACGTGCCGCTCAACGAGTTCTTGCTCAAAAAGACCGCCACGCCCGGTCTGTTGCAGCTGGTTTACGAGCTGAACGGGCCAGTGCGAATGGATGACGCGGCCCGCGACAAACTTCGCGGCGCCTGGGTGGAATGGAAGGCGGGGGTCGACGCGAATACGCTGGCCCTGGAGCAACTCCGGAAAAAGGGGTCGAAGCTGGAGTTTTTTCAGGACGAATTCGACCGCAACTTGCGCGACGCCACGGGGAACCCGACGCTCGCGCTGGAACTGTTGCGGCAGCTGACGATTTGTTCGCGCGCAGCGCTCCGCGAAGACTTGTTGATTATCATTGAAGCTGCGGACATGTTGTTGCCCGAGAGCGGCACGATGGCGTCGCTCAGCGATCGACAGATGCGACGCATTAGCATCGCGCACGATTGGTTCGGCGATCCTGAATTTGCCGAGGGCGGCGACTCGGTGGTGATGCTGGCCGAATCGCGGGCCCTCGTGCACAGCCGGGTGGCGCGCATGCCGCAGGTTTTGAGCGTCGATGCGCCTGCCCCGTCGCAGGACCACCGCGTGCATTTCATTGAGCACTACAGCGAACGCACGACACCGAAGCCCAAGCTCTGGTCGACGCCGCAGTTGCTGGGCGAATGCACCGCCGGACTGTCGCTGCAGGCGCTGCGGCAGATGCTGGCGGGCGCCGCGTATACGGGCGAAACGCTGACGCCCGACGGCGTTTTCCAGAAAGTCGAAGAATATATTCGCACGCAGTTGGGCGACGACGTGGTTGACTTTAAGAAGCCAGGTCACACGCTGAGCGACGTCGTCGGTTTTACGCGGCTCAAGGACTTCTTGCAGCGCGAACTCATTCCGCGGTTCAAGGCCAAAGGCGCCAAGGCGCTTCCCGGCGCCGCCGTGGCTGGGGCGATCGGCAGCGGCAAGACCTTCATCTTTGAAGCCGTTGCGGCCGAACTCGATCTGCCCGTGTTGGTGCTCAAGAACATACGCAGCCAATGGTTCGGGCAAACGGATGTGATCTTCGAGCGGCTTCGCCGCGTGTTGGACGCCTTGGATAAGGTGGTGATCTTCGTGGACGAAGCAGATACGCAGTTCGGCCGCGTGGATGCCAACGCCCACGAAACCGAACGCCGGCTCACGGGAAAAATCCAAGGCATGATGAGCGATCCGCTGCTGCGCGGAAACGTCCTCTGGTTGCTGATGACCGCCCGCATTCATCTCCTTTCGCCCGATATTAGGCGACCCGGCCGGGTCGGCGATCTGATCATCCCGGTGCTTGATCCCACCGGAGACGATCGGCGGAACTTTATTCGCTGGATGCTCCAAGCCGTCGAGCTGGATGACGATTCCGCGGCCCACAGCGACGATTTTGTCAAAGAACTTGACGAACAACTCCTGCCGGCGGAGTACTCGGCGGCTGCATTTGCGTCGCTCCGTTCGCTGCTGATGGCCGTGGAGCCCAAATCACGCGAAGAAGTTCGGGCGGCCGTCCATGATCAACTGCCGCCGGCGATTGGCGATACGCGGGAATACCAGACGCTGCAAGCGTTGATCAACTGCACCCGCAGATCGCTCTTGCCCGACCCGGAAACGACCGAGCAGCAGCGCGAAGCGTGGCAGCGTCGCGCGCGCGAGTTGGAACTCGAGGGGGTCCGGTAAACTCGGTGCGTCGACCTGCGCGGCGGGTTGCGTATCGGGACAGATGCGGCCGCGCCAAATTCACCGCGGAACGACAAGATTCGGCTCCTCTTCGCGAATACGCTTTCGATTCAACTCTTTTGGGAGAAACAGATGATACGCACGCTTTCGCGCTGGGCGGTTTGTCTTGCCATAGTCGTGGCGCCTGCAGCCCACGCCCAGCAGAAGTTTTCGGACATCACCGGACCGCTGGAGGTCAAGCCGGTCCAGGGCGGCGCGACGATCAACGTGCCCTTCATCACCTGGGGCGGCGACGCCGCGACCTTTTTTGCCAATGGCGGCTTAAAAACAAAGAGCGATTCGATCTACGGCAAGAGCGGGCTCAGTCTGAATCTCACGCCGGGCGACGACTTCGTCCAGCAGGTGAAGGACTACATGGGCGGCACGTCGCCCTTCCTGCGCGGCACCTTTCGCATGCTGGGGCAGGCGAGCGAAGTGTTGGGGCAGGACCCCCGTACGAAGCCGGTGGTGATACTGCAGCTTTCCTGGAGCGGCGGCGACCATATTGTCGCCCGCGAAGGCTTCAAGACGCTCAACGACCTGAAGAAGACCGCCAAGAAGGTCCGAATCGCCTGTCAGCAGGGCGGCCCCCACGTGGGCCTGTTGTACGACGCCCTCGCCGCGGCGCAGCTGTCGAACAATGACGTGGAAATTGTCTTTGTCGACGACCTCACGGGCCCCAACGGAGCGGCAGAGAAGTTTCGCAACGACTCTTCCGTCGACGCCTGCTGCGTGATCACTCCCGACATGATTGGGCTCTGTGGCGGTCTCGACTCGACCGGAACCGGCGCCGAGGGAACGGTCCAAGGCGCTCACGTGTTGGTCTCGACGCAGAACATGTCGCGATCGATTGCCGATGTGTACGCTGTGCGCAGCGATTGGTATCAAGCTCATCGCGACGAGGTGGAGAAGTTTGTCGCCGGATATCTGCAGGCCACGACAGAGGTGGTGGCGTTGCGCGACGCCTTTGAAAAAACCCAGCGAATGTCGAGCGAGTATCGGCAACTGCTGACGACGTGTCAGCAAATCTTTGGGGAAGAAGTGCTACCGACCCTTGAGGTCGACGCCCACGGGTTGCTGCTCGATTGCCGTTTTGTCGGTCTGCCGGGGCAGATCGCGTTCTTCAAACAGTCGGGCAACCTCAGCGGTTTTGAACCGAAGATGACAGCCGCGTTAGATCTTGCGACGAAGTGGGGCTATGCGAGTTCCCGGAAGGGTTTCGATCCTGCGAACTTCGACCTGCGCAAGATCGCCAAAATGGCCGGCGTCGACTATGTGGAACCGGAGCGCGTCGTACAGGGGGAGGGCGCGACGCAGTTTCTGGACGACGACCTCGACGCCGACACCATCGTGAGTTTCACAATTTCATTTGAACCAAACCAAACGGACTTTTCCGTGGACCGCTACGGCGCGGAATTTGAGCGGGCGTTGCAATCGGCCAGCACGTTCGGCGGGGCGGCGGTTGTCATTCGCGGCCATTCCGATCCCACCAAGACGCTCGTGCAATTGATCAAGGCCGGACTGAAGAAGGGCGTCATTCGCCGCACCGGCCAAAAAGGAAACTATCGCTATTTCATCCAATCGCAAGGCGGCAACAGCGAACTCGACTTGAGTCAAACCGACGAGATGGTGCGGCTCATCAAATCGGGTGCGTTCGAAGGCGCGGCCGACAGCCCGCTGCAAACCATGCAGGCGGCGCTCAACTTGTCCCAAGCCCGCGCCGAGCAGGTTAAGCAAGCCATTGTCAATTACGCCGATCAGCGGGGGATCAATGTGAATCTCACGCAGTTGCAGCCGGTTGGGGCAGGCATCTCCGACCCCGTGGTCTCCAAACCGTCCAACATGGCCGAGGCGAGACAGAACATGCGAGTTGAATTTCGCATCGTGAAGGTCAATCCCGAGGATATTTCAGAATCAGATTTTGACTTCTAGCATTCAGAACGCCGTGGCGATTGAAAAATCGCTCGAAAGGGAACACGCCATGTTGCGATTCTTAGCGCTGGCCGTCATCGGAATGATCGGGGTCGTCGGCCCGACCTCTCGGGCGATTGCGTCCGGAGACATGAAGGTCGTGGTGATCTTGGACAACTCAGGATCGATGGCCGAGCGGATGCCTGGCGGCGCTACTCGATTGGAAGCTGCCAAGCAGTCGCTGATGCGCGTGCTGGAGAAGGCTCCGGCGGACGCCGATCTCGGCGTGCTGCTGTTGAATCCAGGTCCCAACGGCAACTGGCTCGTGCCCCTGGGACCGGTCGATCCGGATCAGGTGCAAAGGGCCGTGGGCGGCCTGTGGCCCGACGGCGGGACGCCGCTCGGCAGCACGATGAAGACGGCTGCCGACGCGCTGCTCGCGCTGCGCCAGCAGCAACGTTACGGGATTTACAAACTGCTCATTGTCACCGACGGCGAAGCGAACGACGGACAACTCGTCGAGCAATATCTCCCTGAAATCCAAGCTCGAGGATTGCTAGTCGACGTGATCGGCGTGTCAATGGCAGAGGACCACAGTCTGGCGACCCGGACCAGCACCTACCGCAATGCGAACGATCCGGCGTCGCTGGAAAAGGCAATCTCTGAAGTCGTGCTGGGCGAGAGTTCGGCCAACGCCAACGACGCCGGGCAAGGCGACTTCGACCTCATTGCTGCTTTGCCCGCCGAGGTGGCCGCGGCGTCGCTTGCCGCGCTCGCCCAGCAACAGAATGAGCCGGTGGGCGAGGCGGCTCCGACGGCCTCCGCAGCCAGGGGGCCCATGCAATCGATTCCGAACCAGCCTGCTCCCCCGCCCGCGGCGCGGGACGATCGCGATTCGACCTTCATGACCATGGCGGTGCTCGGCATCTTGTTCTTGGTGATCGTCCGCATCGTCACCGCAATTGGCAAACGACGCTAGGCGGAGCACAATGGGGAAACGCGTCGTATCGACGACAGAGGCGGATCTCGTTCAACAGGAGAATGGTCGGTGTCTAAGGGCAAGCTACTTGCTGCCAGCATCGTGTGGCTACTGATTCTCGTCATCGGGGTCGTGACGTGGAAAGTCTTTTTTGCTCCGGCGGTGGAAGTCTCGCAAGCCGAGCGAGAGCGACAACAGGCCGAAGAGGCTCGTCAGCAGCGCGATTTGGAAATGCGTCGCGGCGGCTCGGACAGTCGCTACCGATCGCAGGTCGTTATCGCGTTGGACGGATTCAGCGGTTACGCCGTGCTTCGTTCCGATGAATTTGCCGACGAACTCCGCAACCAGGGCATCAAGCTGCAACTGGTCGACGACGGGGCGAACTATGCCGAGCGGCTGGCGGCACTGCGCCGCGGCGAGACCGATTTGGCGGTGTTCACCATCGACGCCTTGGTGAAGACCTGCGCCGAGTCGGGCCAACTGCCGGCCACGATCGTGGCGCTAATCGACGAAACCGTCGGCGCAGACGCCATTGTGACGTATCGCGACACCTTTCCCACGGTGGATTCGCTCAACGGTCCCGAGACCAAGTTCGTGCTCACGCCCGACTCGCCGAGCGAGACGCTTGCGCGTGTTGTGATGTCGCGGTTTCGGCTGGATGCGCTCGGCCCCGATCCGTTCGTCAAAGCCGAGAGTGCGGACGACGTGTTCCAACGCTACAAAGCGGCCCGTCCGGTCGACAAGCTGGCCTACGTCGTTTGGGAACCCGTGGTCACGCAGATGCTGCAGAACGACCGCATGCACGTGCTGGTTGATAGTTCGCGCTTTCCCTCGGCCATTGTCGACGTGTTGGTGGCGAGCGACGACTACATTGCCAAGAATCGAGACACGGTGTTGCAGGTCGTCAAGACGTATCTCCACGTGAACTATCTGTATCAAAAACAGGACCGGCGCATCGAACTGGTCATCAAAGACGCCGCGGCTACCGGCACGCAACTCACACGCGACGAAGCCACGCGACTCGTCGAGGGCGTCTGGTGGAAGAACACGCAAGAGAACTTGGCGCATTTCGGGATTCGTCGCGGGACCAACCTGACCCATTTGGAGGATATGATCGCGGGCGTCACGCAGGTGCTGTTGGAGTCGCATTCCATCCCGTCAGATCCTGCCGACGGTCATCCCAATTACCTCTACAATGATTCCATTATGAACGATCTGGCGGACTTCCAGCCGGGCGTCGACGAGGAGATGATACGCGGCACGGAGATGCCCGCGCTCAGCGACGACGAGTGGGGCTCGCTGGTCGAGGTGGGCACGGCCCGGACGCCCTCCTTGGTGTTTGCCCGCGGTACGGCTCGCCTGACCGAACGAAGCCGGAGCATTCTTGACGAGTTAGTCGGCGCCCTGCAAACCACCAGGTACTACGTGATCGTCCGGGGAAATGCGTCGCAACGGGGAAATATGGAGGCGAACAAGAAGCTGGCCGAGGAGCGGGCTAGGCAGGTCGAGCGGTACCTGGTCGAGCACGGCGTCGACCGCGACCGCATCCGAGCGATTGGCGTTCAGCCGAGCGGCAGCACGTCGGTCTCGTTTGTGCTCGGCGAGTTGCCCTACTAGGCACAGCATTTAGCGGCAAGATTTGCTAGTCTAGGGTCTATGGACGACGTCAAAAAGAAGGTTCTGCTAGACCTGTTTGTCTCGCCCTGGACGGTCGTTCCCATCGTCGGCGGGCTGAGTGCGTGGCTGGTCTCGTGGGGCGTTGACGGAAACGCCGTGCTGAATGTGATCGGCCTGGGGGGATTGTTGACGGGGTTGGGCGTCCAGGCTTCGCGACTGATTTTCGGCATTGAGGAGCTGACGGAGAAGGCGCACGGCTACCTCACCGAAAAGGAACGCCGCGACCGGGATGCACGACTCGATCAACTGGCTCGCAAACTCAAGAAAGACGACGACCCGCGTAGCCAAGAATGCCTAGCACGATTGCGCAAGTTATACGCGTCGCTGGAAGAGGACCATGAAACGAATCACGTAACGATTGCGTTCCGCGAGAAGGTCGACAAATTGTTCCGCGCCGCGGTACGGCAGTTGGAGCGATCGCTTGAATTATGGGAAAGGGCCCGGCGACTACCGGGGAAGACCGGGCGACCGCTGCTGGCCGAACGACGTCAGGCGATCGACGAAGTCGTGATTACCGTCAACCATCTCGCCCGCACCGTCGAACAATACAACGCCTTTCGGTTCCGAGATACGGACGATGAACTCGCCAAGCTTCGCGCCGAACTTGATCAGACGATCGAGGCGGCGCGCCGCGCGGACGAGTATATCGACGCCATCGACCGACCCGCGACGTACGACCCGAAAGAGTACGAATCGGAAACGACTTGACGCTTGGGCGTTGTCGCACGCAGGCAACGCAGTTGCAATTCATTTGTCGCTCACGCACAGCGAGGAGATCGATGTTCAAGGCAATCGGAAAATACGCCCGGGCCGTCTGGTATTTGGCGACCTTTCGTATTGACAAGGCGAGTGAGACGCTGCGATCGAACCCCGGCGTCGTGTCGGCCAACTACGATCGCATCATCGAAGACAAACGCAGTCGCATTAATCAATACAAAGACGCCATCAGCGCGATGATTGCGCAAGAGGAAACAAAGAAGCAAAAGGTGTCGGATCTGACGGCAGAAATTGAGCGGCTCGAGAAGCTCAAGGCGGGCGCCGCCGCCAAAGCGAAGCAGGTGGCCCAGAAGCACGCCGGCAATCCCGAAGCGACGCGATCAGATCCCGAATACCAAAAGTGCCAAGCGGCATTCAGCGATTTCACGAGCACGCTCTCCGAAAAGCAATCGAGGGTTGCCGAACTGGAGGGCGACGTGGAACAGCTGATGGAGAATATCAATCGTCACAAGATTCAGATTCAGGCGCAACTACGCGAGCTGGAACAACTGGCCGAGGAAAAGCACGAGGCGGTAGCGACCATCCTTTCGGCCCGCGAAGAGCAGCAGATCGCCGACTTGATGACGGGTCTCTCGCAGAATCGTACCGGCGAGGAACTCCGCGAACTCCGGGAGCTTCGCCAAAAGGCCTCTGCTAAGGCGCGGATCAGTCGCGAACTTGCCGGCCTCGACACCAAGCAAGCGGAAGTCGAATTCATGGACTTTGCCGCGGCCAGCCAGGCAAACAGCGAGTTCGACGCTCTCATCGGTCTGTCGAACGAGGCCCCGGAAACGGAGCCCAAGGACTCGCAGGCGACAAGAATTCCCGAGGGTTAACGAACAACCTCCAACGGCTCACACGACTTATTCGTAAGGAAGAACGCGATGAAGAGAATCTACGTATTGGCATGTACCCTGATGGTTGCATTCGCCGTCGGCTGTTCGAAGAGCGACGGCGACAAAGGCGGCGACGGCGAGACGCCAGTGTTCAGCCTCGCCTGGAGCGAGTATCCCAGCTGGTCGGTTTTCGGCGTCGCTCACGAAAAGGGTTTGCTGAACAAAGACGAAGGGAAACTCGGCGAGTTGGAAAAGAAGTGGGGCGTCGATATTGTCCTTGTGCAGGCGGACTACGATCCCTGCTTGGCCGAATACGGCAACTCGACGGTTGACGCCGTGTGTATGACAAACATGGACAGCTTGGCGCCGGCGACCGGCCGCGATTCTGTTGCGATCCTGCCGACGTCGACGAGCATCGGCGCCGACGCCTGCATCGCCGTCGGCATCGACTCGCTTGAGGATTTGAAAAGCGAGCCGACCTACGGCCTGGAGAAATCGGTGTCGCAGTACGCTTTCGAGCGTTGCCTGGAAGTGGAAGGGATGAAGCCTGCCGACTTTGAGTTCAAGAATATGGATCCCGGCGTTGCCGCCCAAGCGATGCAGAGCGGGGACGAAAACGTGAAGTCTATCATGGTTTGGAACCCCTTTGTGCTGCAGACCTTGCGCGACCGCGCAGGATCGAAACGTTTGTTCGATTCGCGCAAGATCCCCGAAGAGATTATCGACATGGTCGTTGTCAGCAAGGCGTCGCTGGCAAAGCCGGGCGGCGACAAGTTCGCCTGCGCTTTGATCGACGCCTTTTACCAGGTCAACGAAATGCTGGCGGACGAAAATACGCGGCCCGAGACGCTCAAAGCATTGGGCGAAAAGTTTTCCAGTCTGGACGTCGCGGATATGGAAATCGTTGTCGAAGAAACTCAGATGTATAAGACTGCCGATGAAGGCGTCAAACTGTTCGAGCAAAAGAAGTTTCAAGACGACACCATGCCGATGGTGGTTGAGTTCTGCGCGTCGCATGATATTGTCGAAGACAAACCAACCATCGGCTTCGGCGATAGCGACGCCCAGTTGAACTTTGATCCCGCGTATATGAAGAAGGTGCAATCCGGCAAATGAGGCGGACAGCCTCTTCTGTTGATCTTGCTGCGAGGGCGCAGGGCTCAGCCTTGCGCCCTCGACCGCTTTGGGCTGCACGCCATTCCATCGAGAACTCGCTATGATCCGCCGGCCCATTCGTCAGCGAAGCCGAATTCTGCTGGGCATTGCCAGCTTTGTCGTCTTGTTGGCCGGCTATTCGTGGATGTCTCATCGAGCGCACGTCGAAAACCCGCGCAACAAGACCCTGCCGAACTTCTCGCAGTTCGTCGAAGGTTGGGGCCGTATCGCCTCGGGCGAGGGCGGCATTGATTTCTGGGGCGATGTGCGCGCCTCGGCGTCGCGGTTGGCAGTGGGGGTCTTGGCAGGGGTGGTGATCGCCTTTGTACTGGGCTTGGCGATGGGCTGTTTTCCAATCCTTGAGGCGGCGTTGATGCCGCCGATTTCCTTCTTTGCCAAAATCCCGCCGACAGCCATGCTGGCTGTCTACTTTGTCTTTTTTGGCGTGATCGGCATCAAGATTTTCGTCGCGCTCATCGCGTTCGGAATCTTCCCCGCTCTCGCGCAATCGATTACGCAAGCCGCCCAGAACGACGTCGACGATCACACGCTGTACAAGTCGTATACGCTCGGTGCGTCCAACTTTGAAGTGGTGTGGGAAGTGGTGCTGCGCCAGATTCTGCCGCGGATCATCGAAAACGCTCGCCTGCAGATCGGCCCGGCGATGGTCTTTCTGATCGCGGCCGAGTTCGCACTTGCCGACCAAGGTTTCGGCTACACGCTTCGCATGCAGTCGCGGCTGCAAAATATGAATATCGTGTATACGTACCTGGCACTGCTGGCTCTGGCAGGCTTAACCTTTGATTGGCTATTAAGGCTGCTGCGCAGGCAAGTGAGCCCGTGGTTCGGCGATTGAACGATGCTTCCTGGAAGTTCGCGGGGCGCCGCGAGACGCCGCAGGGCGCAAGCGACGAGATCAAACGCGGTGGGAGATTGTCTTCCCCGCTGGTTCGTCGCGAAGATCGTAGGTCGCGTCGAAGTCCCGCCGTGATGCCATTCTGGCAGATCAACTACCTCTTTCGAAGCACGCGTTGCACGCACCTCACGCCGAGAAATGGCAAACGCCAAAGCGCTAGGTGCCAGAGCCCGCCGGCAGGTTGGCATAGCTGCCGCGCAGCAGGCTTACGCGGATGTCATTAAAGTCTTCGTCGCGTCTGGCGTCCTCGTATCCGAGAATGACGTACCCTGCTTGTTCGTAAAGAATTTTCCGCACCGATTCCTTCCACGGACTGGCGGCCTTGTCCTCGCTTTTCGCCTGATTCGCGGCGACGATCAAGAACTCGCGCGGAAACGCAGAGCGATTAAACACCGCCGCCGCCCCAAGGTTCAGTGAACGAGTCGTCCGGTTGGAGGTCGCCCACCGCACGGAACCCGACTGGGCGTCAATCAGAAAGAGAGCATTCGGCGCGGAAGCCTGGGCCGCCACTTTCAAGAGCGCCATTTCCCCCGGCGCAAGTGTGACGCGATACGCATCTCCGATCTCCGGCAAGGGCTGATCGATCGCCATCATGTCCTCGCCAATCACATGCAGACTGTTCTCGTCAACTGCGGAAAAGCCAGCCGAAGAGAGGAAGAGAGTGGCGGCAAGATCGTCAAAGTCGTCGTCCTGGTGATACGCTTCGCCTTCGGCAGGCGCCGGACCGCTGTCGTCCCAACCAATATGAATGACTTCGTCTTGGCTAAGCAACACGGTCATCTCGCTCAGTTGCCAATCCTCTCCGGGGTTCGGCGCCGCTAGCTTATGCGAGCCTGTCAACAGGAAAAATCGCGGCGAGGAGGTCGAGTTAAACTCAGACCAACGCCCAAGCACTCCGTACCGGCGATTCTTCGCGGCAGGGTTTGCGTCGAGCGGGCGCGGTCCCACTCCGGAATTATTGAACGTGGCCTTTCGCACCGGAGGTCGATCGTCGGAAGTGATCTCCGCCACCGAAAGGCAGTTTTCCCCTGTCGCGTCAAACGTCGCCACCAATTCGACCGATGCCCCCGGCGGAAGGCAAAACAGATAACCGTCCGCCGATCGGCCTTGCTTCACTTGCAACGACACGGCGCCGGCGCCTACGGCGGCGACGGGTTGCCGTTGCTCGGCTTCGTCGGAGAAGGAGGGGCCGTTCCATGAAACGTGCGTAATTGTCGGCATGCGATCGACGGTCCAAAGAAGCGACTGCTTGCTCGCTTCTTGTGGTGCGTCCATCGGTGCCTGGCGGCGGAGATGATTCCAGGTCCCCAAGCAAGCAGCGACGAAGACAACAGCGGCGGCAAGCCGCGTGGCGCGTGGCGAGTTGAACCTGTCGAATGAGCCGCGCAGGATTGAAGGACGCGATGTTTGGCGGCGTTGAGAATCGACGCGAGCCGAAATTGGCGCATCCCCGTCGCGCGAGGCTCCGACGGTGACGCCGAGCGCGACGTGAGTGCTGACCATTTGCCAGTACCGCGTTTGCAGCGCCGGATCCTCTTTCAGCAGCGACTCGAGCCGGCGCATATCCTGCTCGGATGCGCCATCGTCGTACATGGCCGACACGAGGCGGTCGAGATCTCGCTCTTTCTTCACATCCATCGCGTCGTCACCTGCTGCATATTCCGAAATCGGTCGAGTTCGTCGCCGCGACAAAGTGAAAGATTGAAGTCACGCCTCTCGCATCAATCGTTGTTCAATACATGCGCGCAGCGCTCTTCTCGCCCGCAACAAGGCGCCCTTGATCGCCGAGGGGGACTTGCCGAGCCGCCCAGACAGTTTCTGCACCGAGAATCCGTCGTCGTAGCGGAGTTGAATAAGTTCGTAGTCGCTGTCGCGCAGTTCCTGCAAGCATTTTCGCAGGGCGGCAACGGTGGAGTCAATATCCGTGATGCCGCCGCTCTGTTCCGCCAGCTGAGTCACAATTTCTTCGCTAAAAACCAGCTTGTCGCGCCCGCGATCGCGAACGTAGGCCTTGACCTGCCAATAGGCGACTTTGGTCGCCCAGGCGTCGAAATTTGTTCCGAATTCGAAGTCGTCGAACTTCTTCCACAGCAGCAGATTTGTTTCTTGAAGGATGTTGCCCGCTTCTTCGGGGTTCCCAACCAAAACGGTGATATAGCGCAGCAAGCCAAGTTGCGCCTTCGTCAGCAACTGTACGAATTCGCTTAGTTTTGCGTCGGAATCGCGGGAATCTTTCTGGTCCATGACCGGCAAACGCCTGCAGAGTGCAATCGACTGCGGAACGTACACGACATCGTCATGCCCGATATATCGCGAATTCGCGTCGGGAGCCAGGGCTCACGGCGATTGCCGCCAACTTGACATACCGCCACGGCGGGGCCGGTTGCGCAAATCCGACGGAAAGCGACAAGATTGGCCGCCCGACCTCGCCCGCTGGGGAAACTCGCGCTGGCGGCCGCATTCTTGGGCTGACGACGCCGGCGGTCGTCGCAAAACGTCTGGAAGTGTGAAGTGTTGATGAACCTGCGCAACCTTTTGCAGAAATCCGGTGTGTCTGTGTAGGAGGCGGCTGCGTTCCTACGGGCTTGATGGCAGGATTCGGTCCGCCGAACTTGGCGAGAACGCTTGTAGGACGGGGCAGCGGGCCGTCTCCTCGCGGCGACGCACTGAAGGCAGTGTGCCCAGAATGTTGCATCGCGGTGCACAGATTCACGGAACAGGAAGTGATTTGATGGCAGGCAAAGCGGGCTCAGGCGCCCAAAGAAAGGGGCGTTTGCGCGCTCAGTTATCTTCGCGACAGGGCTTCACGCTGGTCGAGTTGCTGGTCGTTATCGCGATCATTGGCGTGCTGGTGGCTCTGCTGCTTCCCGCCATCCAGGCGGCTCGCGAGGCGGCGCGGCGCGCCCAATGCACGTCCCAGCTGAAAAACCTGACGCTGGGAATGATCAACCACGAGAGCACCCACGGAGCGTGGCCGGCGTCAGGGTGGTCGGGCCGCTGGACGGGCGACCCGGACCGTGGAACCGGCGCCCGCCAGCCCGGCTCTTGGCTGTTCGCGACCCTGCCCTACATCGAGGCGCAACCGCTTCACGATATGGGGTCTGGGGTCGCCGGTCGCGCGAGGACTGACCTCCTCAAAAAGAGAGATGCAACGCCGCTGCCAATTGCCAATTGCCCGTCACGACGCGACGGAGGGCCCTATCCCTATCCACACGGACAGGCGGCCTTGACCGGAAACGGGCAAGGCGGGGTGATCGAGTACACGTTCGAACAGGCGGCCCGATGCGACTATGCCGTGAGCGTCGGCGATGAGACGAATTTTGACGTTCGTTGCATCCAGATCTCGCCGTCCGATTACAACGCCAACATTCCCGGCTTTCCGCCGTCGCTGGATGAGTTCTCCGGCGTCTCTTTTTGCGGCAACGCCGTTCCCAACCGCTCAATCACCGACGGCCTGAGCAAGACCATGGCGCTCGGCGAGAAGTGGGTCCCCGTTGCGGATTACGACACCGGCAGTTGGAAGGGCGACGACTGGGCAATGTTCGTCGGCTTTCAGGACGATACCGTGCGGTCCACGTATTACAACAACCGAGATCCGGACCACGTTCCCCAACCTGACGGCGTCACGCTCAGTTCACCGAACGACGTCGCTGCTCGCGAGTTATTCGGCAGTTCTCATCCCTCCGGCTGCTTGGCATCCATGTGCGACGGGTCGGTGTCGACCGTCTCTTACGACGTTGACGCCGAGGTGTTTCGCCAAATGGGACATCGGTCTGACGACGGCCAGCCCAAGCCAAGTCGTCGGTAGTCACAGTCCATTGAAAGTCGCTTGCGTCACTTTCTGCGTGGAAGCGCGGGCCCACAGCTTGAAGCGATACAACACGAGGAAAACTAGAGATGATCAGGCTTAAGATCGTTGGCGTCGGCCTCTTCTTGGCGGGCGTCGCAGTGTCCAGAACACTTTCGGCGCAGCAATTGGTCCACCTCTGGGCCTTCGACGAGCCAGTCGGCTTTACCCAGTCTTTTGCCGACAGTTCGGGGAACGGTCACACCGGAACCGGCGCCGGCGATATCGTCGCGGGGCGGTTCGGAAACGCCGTGCAGTTTCTCCCCGCCAGCAATGGACAGACGGGCGGCATCGGCGACGGCGCCGACTGGGTCGATCCCACCCCTGAAAACTCGGTTCTGCCCACGGGAGCCACGGACTCGTGGTCGATTAGCATGTGGACCAGCTTCGTCGACCCCCCGGGCAGTTTGGAGTACGTCGCCGGCTTTGGTATCGACGATGACGAGAGTAACGGCAATCAGCATAAGGCGCGAGCCGTCACCGCATTCCCCAACTACCACTTCTGGGGCGCGTCGGTCGACTTGGATGCGGGATTCGGGTATCCCGCCGACGGCACATGGCACATGTCCACCGTTACCTACGACGGAACAACGACTCAGTTGTCGATGTACTACGACGGAGTCCGCGTCGCCAACACCACGTTCGGCGGCACGGGACCATTTGCGGACGCTCCGGCCGAAGTTCACGCGGGAAATCCTTCGAACTGGAATGAAGAGTTCGACGGCAAGATCGATGAGTTCAGCGTCTGGAGCGGCGTCTTGGCCCCGGAGCAGATTGGCGGACTCTATCTGCACAACGACGTCCAGCAACCGGAATTGTTGCAGGCCAGCGCCCTGGTCGACCGCGCGACAGGGCAGATTACGCTCAGCAATCTTTCGCCCAACAACGTTACCAACTTAGTTGGCTATGAAATCACCTCCAAGGCCGGGGCGCTTGCGCCTGGTTCATGGACCACAATCACCGGCAATCTTGATGGGGGCCAAGGATCCAATCCCATCGACTCGGGACCGTGGAGCGTCACGTCCAGTACCGACGTCAAACTCGCCGAGGCCGATCAGGCGGCCCCAGCCGGCACGTTCGACTCGGGGCAGTCCATTAACTTGGGCGCCGTGTGGACGAAGTCAAAGTACGAGGACGTTGTCGTCAAGCTGTTTACCAACGACGGCGTGACGCCGGGTACGGTGGACGTGCTAGTCAGCTACGCAGGCGATTCCTACTCGCGCAGCGACCTCAACGGCGACGGCGCGATTGACCTAAACGATTGGCTCATCTTCTCGACCAACGGGTTTACCGACCTTGGCGGGCTCTCGACGGTTGGCGCGGCCCTCCATGGCGACCTCGACGGAGATGGCGACAACGACCGCCAGGACTTCCGCTTGTTTCGCGGCGACTACATCGCTGCAAACGGCGTGGCGGCCTTCAACGCTCTGGGCGCCGCGGTGCCGGAGCCGTCGACAGCAGTCGGCCTGGTATTGCTGGGGCTCGCACTCGTCGGCCGCAGGTGGAAACGCTAAAGCACAGCAGTCTTGACTCGCGCCGACTTGCGGCAAATCGCAACAGCAACGGCAGGCAACAGAAAACAAGCTACCAACGAGGTAATCATCGTGACTACGGAATTTCTTCAAACCGCGCGGCGACTTTTCGTCGCGCTAGCAATGGTTTCAATCGCGGCTCAGTCGACAGCATTCGCCGTGACGTGGGGCGGAGGCGTTGGAGACTATGCGACCGGTGCGAACTGGGTCGGCGGCGTCGCGCCGGGAAACGGCGACGAGATTGTCATCTCGGCTGGGGAGGCGACGCTGGCAGGCAATTTCGAACGGCATGCGACATCGACCATCAACGGCATGGGCGCCCTCGTGGTCAATGGTCGATTGCTCAATGCGAGGGGCGGCCCCGGGCCCTCGGTCATCAATGTGGCTGATAACGCAAACTTTACCCAAGTCGGCAACTACTTCATCGTCAGCCAGGAAAATAACATCGGAACGATTAACCAAACGGGCGGTACGATCAATGCGACGGTTGACCGAGGATTCTTCGTTTCCGATGGCGCCGTGACGGCAAATGCAGCGAACGGCACGATCAACGCACTAGGAGGCGCATTCAACGCCTCGTTCATTACGACCGACGTCAACAACAATTTGCACAACTTTCAGGCCGGGCGGCGGGGGCCGAACGATTTGGTCTACGTCAACGGCGGCGACGTCAACTTCATGACCAGCGTCGCGAATCGCCGGATGTATTTCAGCCAGGACGCCAAGTTGCAGGTCGACAGCGGCACGTTCGACGCGGACGGCTTCGAGTACTTCGTCGTCGGCTACGGCACCAGCCTCAACGGCGGCAACCTGAGCGGCAAGTCGCACATGGTGGTCAACGGCGGCGTCTCCACGTTCAACCTGACGCCCACCGGCTCGTTCGTCGTGTCCGACGGGCAAGACGGCGTCGTCGAAGTGAATAGCGGCACGGTGAACATCACCGGCAAGGTCGTTCTCGGCGGCGACGTCTCGGCGAATGCGAATGTCGGTCGCGGCGACTTTGTCCAGCGGGGCGGTACGGTGAGCGTGACCGGCGACATTGCCCTGGGCGTCAACGCGCCGGGCGCTTTTCATATGGTCGGCGGCACGATGAACGCCGCCAGCGTCACCTTCGGCGGCCAAAGCGATTCGTTCTTCGGAGTGGAAGGCGGGACGGTCACGCTTGACGGAGACGTGAGGTCCATCGTCAACGAGTCGTGGTTTGTCGCCCCCTACGGCGCCACCGCAACGTATAGCGGCGGCACGAACAAAACGACGATCGTCAAGAATCCGGCGAACCAGCGCATTCGGCTGGAAGTGAACACGCAAACGGGCGAGGCGACGATTAAGAATCCGAACGGCTCGCTCGCCTTCGCAACCGATTATTACGAGATTCGCAGCGAGCAAGGGGCCCTCGTCAAGGCGAACTGGAATAGCCTCGACGAGCAGATCCCCGACGGGGGAATCGTCTCGGGCGACTATAACGGCGATGGCGTTGCAAACGGCGGCGACTTCCTGGCGTGGCAGCGACAATTCGGCTCCGCCGCCACGCCTGCTGGCAGCGGCGCCGATGGCGACGGCAATGGATTCGTTGACGGTCCCGACTTGGGCGTCTGGGAGTCTGGGTTCGGAAAGTCCGGCGGCATCGGCAGCGGTTGGACCGAAGCGGGCGGTTCGGATTCCACCTTGCTTGCCGAATACTTTCTCGACGCGAGCGGCTATGACCTGGCAGGCAACGCCAGCATTAGCTTGGGAAATGTTTTCAACACGTCAACGTTCGGCGTCGGAAACGCTGGTGACTTGACATTCAGCGTCGAAATGCCGAACGGATTCTTGGCAACCGGCGAGGTCGTCTATGTCAATCCGGGGGCAGTCGGCGCCGTCCCCGAGCCGGCCTCGTTGGCAACGCTGTTGACGGCGTGCGCGTTTGCGGCGGCAGCCCGCTTCCGCAAGCGGCGTGTTGCGGCGTGAGGACGCCGGACGACGCGAAGGCAGGGGGGCAAGAAAAGTCTCGTTCGGCGCGAGTGGATGTCGCGCCGAACGCTTTTTTGTCTTGCCGCCAAGGATTGCTGAGGCGACGCGGCCGAGATCTGGTTCTCGCCCCGGGCGAGTCGGTTGCGGGTCGAACTAGACCCGTTCCAAGAGACACGACTTGCCGCCCGATGCAAGGAAATCAAGGTATTGCGCGACGCTTCGCAGCGGTCAGTCGTTGACCGCGGAGATCCGCGTGACGACGCCATCCATGCCGGCGGCAAACCATGCCTTGCCGTCCGACGACGCCGTGACAGGAGCCAGCACGAACAACTGCGGAGTTAGCGACCACTGCAATTGCGGCTCGCCGGATTCGGCGTCGACGAGCGTGAGCAGTCCGCGGTCGGAAACGGCGGCAATGTTTCCGCGGCGTCCTGCAGGGGGGGCCGCCACGGTCGGCGGAATGGGACAGCGCCCCAGCGGCGCCTCCGTCTCCCAGGCGATGCTGCCATCGGGGCGGAAGCGGATGAGTCGATTGTCTTGACCTCGCGCGACGACTCCCTCCCCCGCCGCGTCTGTCGGACCGCCAACCGGCGCGATAGCTGCGACCTGGCTGTGCACCTCGCCCAGGAACTCGCCATCGATCAGGCGGTAGCGGCCCAGGCGGTAACCGCGGTCGGCGCCCCACATCTCGTCGCCGACGACCACCGGGGCGCTGTCGGCAGGACCGTAGTAGCGGCTCTTGGCGGCGACTTGGCCCTGGGTGTTCCAGGCTTTCCACTGCACCTCGCCGGCGGCGCGCGACACGCTGTAGTAGAAACCGTCCCAAGAGCCAAGCAGCAACCGATCATTCTGCGAGTCGTGAACGGGCGGCGACTCGAACGCGAACTGAGCCACGTCGCGCGACCAGATCTTCGCCCACGTCGTCGTGTCCACGGCGTGCAACCAACCGTTGGCGTCGCCGAAATAGAGCGCGCCGTCAACGACAAGTCCGGCGCCGAACACGGGCGCGAAGTCTGAGAGCTTGTGCAATTGCGCACCCGTGCGGGCGTCGAGCACGTGCAGGTTGCCGTCTGTGTCGCCAGCCACGATGTGTGGGCCGACCCGCGTCAACGCGTGCAGGATCTCGCTTGCGGTCGCGTATTGCCACCGCGGCTGCATTGTCGAAGCGTCCAGCGCCGTCACCACGCCGGCGGTGTCGCCGAAAATGAGAAGCGGCGCGCCGTTGTCGCGGTCGACTTCGATCAGGCGCGTCTTGACGCCGGCGCCCCCCTGATACGATACCGCGGCATAGCGCCCGGCGGGGTCGGCCAGTTCGAACGTCACTGCCTGCTCGTTTGCCAGCGGCGTCGGGCCGTCGGCCACCTCCGACTCGATATGCACCTGTTCGGCAACCGACTCGAACCGCACGGTGACGTAGTGCCTGCCTGGCGGAAGGTCGGCCGCATTGAGATCCACCTCGAACGTTTCACTTGCAATGCCGCGGGACGGCTCGGCGCCCGGCGACGCGTGGGTTTCTCTTGCGGCTCCGCGCTCACCGTCGAGCCATGCCGTGACGCGTATCGCCGGATCGTTGCTCGCTGGGATCGCCTCGGCCGTGATCGTCCCGATGATCCGAATCTGACGGTCGGCCTGCGACTTGAATTCCACGGCGAGTTTCGCGGAGTAGCGCGGAACGGGGGCGTCGAGTCTGG
>JAGQOU010000220.1 GCA_020427145.1 Planctomycetales bacterium
CGCGCCGCGCCAAACAGGTCGGCGGCGAGGCTCCTGCTCTTGAAGGCCCGCTTATTCCGAGGGGCTGGGAGGAGATGGGAGATTTAGAGCACCCGAGGCGGCGACGCCCGGTCGTCGAACCATTTCGCCCGGGGGCATGCTGCGCCGAGACCGCCAGAAGTCTCGCGACGCTCTGGCACGCGAGATCCGCTGCGTGCCAGTTGTAAAACGGAGGGGATATCCGAATCGCGATGTGATCGCCGACTGTCGATCCAGTCAGTCGTCGCCCCCCGGTTGTACGTTCCTTTGCCTCACCAATCGATGGCCCGTAGGCCGCGGCGTCGAGGACGGTCAGGGCAGCTGCCGCGACGGCAATCCTCTTTCCTCTGGTCGGCGTCTGCGTGCAGTTGAGCGTTTCCGTCGACATCACGCGCGCTCATCAGCGCGCCACACGCCCGCTCCGTTGCAATCCCACGAAGCGGTGCGCACAGTTGCGCCTCCCACGCCCACAACTGTATGCCGCCTGAAAGAAAAACTCACGAACGACGCCTGTTCCGTTTCGCCTTCGTGCTTGTTTTGCTGCCCGCGATCGACTTTCGACTCGGGTCATTTTGCGAAGTTGCCGCGATGTGTCAAGCAAGTTTTTCACACGGTTGTGCGCAGTGCAAAGAGGTGAACTTTTCGTCGCAATAACTCCGGGAAATCCGTCGCATTTTTCGCGCTGATTGTGACGACGTCCGCCGATCGGCGCCAAAGAACAGACCGACGCCGCTCTCATTTTGGCCCTCCGTCGATTATGATGAAGGGCTCGCCGCTCTCGAACGATCCGCTTGTTGCGACACTGCTAGCAGCGCGCGAAGCCAATGCCGCGACGACGCGTCGGCGCGGACTACGAAAGAACAAGCCATGAACGATCCCACCGCGCCAACGACCGACTTTGCCGGCATGGCCGTGGCGTCGCTGGAGAGCCGCCGCGCCGACGATGCGGCTCGCATGATCGAACGCTTTGGCGGCCGGGCGTTCGTGAGCCCCTCGATGCGCGAAACGGCCGCTCCCGACGAGCGACCCGTTGTGGAATTTGCGCATCGCTTGCTCGCCGGACAAATCGACGTGGTCGTGTTTCTCACCGGCGTGGGCGCCGTGCAGATGCTGGAGATCGCCGCCAAGCACGTCCCCCGACAACGGTTTCTCGACACCCTTTCCGACGTCAAGACCGTCGTGCGCGGGCCCAAGCCGCTGGCGGTCTTCAAGCAATGGGGATTGACGCCCACCGTCATCGCCCCCGAGCCGAACACGTGGCGGGAACTGCTTGCCGAACTCGACGCCCGATTGCCTGTCGCCAATCTCACCGTCGCGGTGCAAGAGTACGGCGTGCCGAACGTCAGCCTGATTGCCGGTCTCGAAGCCCGCGGCGCCGCGGTCGAGTCGGTGCATGTGTACCATTGGGAACTCCCCGAAGACGTCGATCCGTTGCGCGCGAACGTGCGCCGCATCGTCGCGGGGGACGTTGACGTGGCGATGTTCACCTCGGCCCAACAAGTCAAGCACCTGTTGCGCGTGGCGGCAGAGCTGCAGCTCGAAACGCCGCTGCGCGACGCGCTGCGGCGCGTGGTGATCGCCTCGGTGGGACCAACCACCAGCGAGATGCTGCGCGCATGCGATCTGCCGGTCGACTTCGAACCGTCGCATCCGAAGCTCGGGCATCTGATGAGCGAAACGGCCGCCAACGCCGGGCGCCTTGCGGAACGGAAACGCGCGCTTGCCGACGCGTTGGCCGCGCGCCCTGCGGCGCCCGCGACCGAAGGGGCCGTGGCGCCGTGGCACGACAGCCCGTTCCTGCGCGCCTGCCGTCGCGAACCGGTTCCTTACACGCCGGTGTGGCTCATGCGACAGGCCGGGCGGTACATGGCGGAGTATCGCGCCGTGCGTGCAGGGCAGTCCTTTCTTGAACTCTGTCGCAACCCGCAGCTGTGCAGCGAGGTGATGTGTACCGCGGTGGAGAAGTTAGGCGTCGACGCGGCGATTATTTTCTCCGACTTGCTGCCGATTCTCGAACCGATGGGGCTGGAGCTGGAATTCGCCCCCGGCGACGGTCCGCAAATTCACAACCCGGTGCGCGAAGCGAGCGACGTCGACCGCTTCGTCGAACTCGAGAGCGTCGACGCGCTGCACTACGTGTTCGAGACCGTGGCGCAAACGCGCCGCGATCTGCCGGACCATCTGCCGCTGATCGGATTCGCGGGGGCGCCCTTCACGCTGGCCAGCTATGCGATTGAAGGGGGCGGCAGCCGCAACTATCTGCACACCAAGACGCTCATGTACCGCGCCCCCGACGCGTGGCACGAGCTGATGGGGCGGCTGGCACGCTCCATTGCGCGGTATCTCAACGCGCAGATCGCCGCCGGGGCCCAGGCCGTGCAACTGTTC
Source organism: Planctomycetales bacterium (assembly GCA_020427145.1). GTDB lineage: Bacteria > Planctomycetota > Planctomycetia > Pirellulales > Lacipirellulaceae. The sequence continues at coordinate 2,407 of JAGQOU010000220.1, forward strand.
GACAGTTGGGTCGGCTGCCTCTGTCCCGCCGACTATCGCGCGTACGTTCTGCCGCACGTGCAGGCGCTCGTCGCCCAGCTCGCGCCCGGCACGCCGCTGATTCACTTCGGCACCGGCAACCCCGCGCTGCTGCCATTGATGACCGAAGCGGGCGGCGACGTCGTGGGACTCGACTGGCGCGTCGACCTGGCCGCCGGTTGGCAAGCCGTGGGATACGATCGGGCCGTGCAAGGCAATCTCGATCCCACCGTGTTGCTGGCCGATCGCGCGACGATCAAGTCGCGCGTGGCCGACGTGCTGACCGCCGCCGCCGGCCGCCCGGGTCACATTTTCAATCTCGGCCACGGCGTCCTACAGCAGACTCCGGTCGAGAACGCGCAAGCAGTCGTCGAGTTTGTCCACGAACTCAGCGCGCGATAACGCGATCAGCCTTCCGCAGGCCGTGCCAAGTTTCCACCGGCGAATGCCGCGGGCGCCGTTGTACGCGACGGGCCAGGTTGCTTTCGGCCGTGCGGACCGAGATAATTCGGCGTATCGCGAGCGCTCCCCCGACGGCGAGCTCCTTCCCCACCAATAGCGCGCGGCTCGCCGGTCGTGCGACAACACGGCATGAGTGCATCTCGGCCCAAGCGTTTGGCGGTGCTCATCGATGGCGAGAATATCTCGCCCCGCGCCGCCGATGAAATCTTCGCGGCGGCGGCCACCCGCGGCGTGGCGAAAGTCCGCCGCGTGTTTGGCGACTGGCAACGCTCGGCGGTCGGCGGGTGGCGCGACGCGGCCCTCAAGTGGGCCGTCGAAACAATCCATCAAAGCAGCCAATCGCGCGGCGACGGGGCGGCCGATGTCGGCATGGCCATCGCCGCGATGGACCTGCTCTACTCGGGCCGCGTCGACGGCTTTTGTTTGGCAAGCGGCGACGGCGACTTCACCCCGCTCGCGCAGCGATTGCGAACGGCTGGGCTGCCCGTGTACGGCTTCGGTCCGCCGCAGGCCGCGGCGCCGTTTCGGTTGGCATGCACCGAGTTCGTACCGTTGACGGCGCTCAGCGGCGCCCACGCCAGGAGCGCCAAACTCAAGACTCCGTCCGCCGCGCTGCCGCCGCTCGACGCAGCCGCGGTCGAATTGCTGGTCAATGCGGTGGCGACCACCGCAGGCCCCGAGGGTTGGGCCAGCCTTTCTGTTTTGGGACAACGCCTGCGGCGTGACATGGTGGGCTATCGCGCACAGAAGCTCGGCGCGTCGTCGCTCGCCAAAGCATTGCGACGCGCGGGCCTCTTTGAAGTGCAAACCAACCTGGGCAGCGGTCGTGCGCGACTGGTGGCGCCGCACTTGGCCGAGGTTGTCGAACCAACGGCTCAGGATCCGCAGCCGGCGGAAACATCTCCCGCCAGCGTGCATGCCGCGGCATTGTGAGCCATAGCGCACACACAGTGAGAGCGCTGGCCGCGTCAGCCCCCCGCGGCCTTCGCCTCCGGTGGTTCGGCGAGTTTCTTGAGCTCCTCCAACGGATCCACGCCCCGCGTTTCGCCGAACCGGTGAATCAACCAGATCAACGGCCGCAGCCACCACGGGATCCCGGCGCCCGACATATCGATCGTTTGCGTGAGCGTCACGCCATCGCGGCGGGGCTTCAGTTCGTAGCGTTCGATGACGACGCGCTCGCGTCGACCATCGTCGACGCGATGCCGGTACGCAACCCGTTCGCCGGGCTGCAGCTCGACGACCTCCACGTCGCTTAGCTCCTCGTCGCGGGTGAGTGCGTAAACCATCTCAAACCGCTCGCCCAGCGCCACCACGCCCCGCGCCGTACGCAACACGTCCCGCACCTTGGCATTCCAGGCGGCATGCCACTCGGGGTCGGCCACCAACGGCCATACCGTCGACGCGTCGACGGCGATGTTGACGGCGGAGCGCAGTTTCATGGCAACGGCTGTTTCGGGGCGTCGCGGCGGGCATAATGGGGCGTCGCCACAAGCATAGCATTCCCGGCGCAGGTCACGGTTGACGCTCCCGCAGCGGGGGCTCCCTGCGGTCGTCCCCAGCCCCCCCGATTGCCCGATTTCCATGCCGCTCGCCCTCGTCTCTCTCGGCTCCAACCTCGGCGATCGCCGCCGCCGCTTGGAGCATGCGCTGGTCGAATTGGCGACGACGACGCACACCCGGCTGCGGCGCCGCAGCCGGTGGTATCGCTCGCGACCCGTGGGAGGTCCCGCGGGCCAGGGCGAGTTCCTCAACGGCGCCGCGCTGCTGGAAACCAAGCTGCCGCCGCTGGCGCTGCTGGACGAGTTGCAGCGAATTGAACAGCTCGCCGACCGCCAGCGCGAGGTGCGTTGGAGCGCGCGGACGCTGGATCTCGACCTGTTGCTCTACGACGAGCTGGTCCTCGCCGACCAGCGACTCACGCTGCCGCATCCGCGCATGGCGTGTCGTCGCTTCGTGTTGCAGCCCGCGGCGGAAATCGCCGGCGCGCTGGTGCATCCCGCCAGCGGCTGGACGGTGGGCGCAGCGGCCCGGCAACTTTCCCGCGGCCAGCGGATCGTCATCGCCGCCGCGTCGCCGCAGATCGCCGTGCCGTTGCATGCGGTCGCCAGCAGCGCAATTCGCGACACCTTGCCGGGCGCCGCGACGCTACCATCGGTGGAATACTGGTCGTCCGCCGTGCCGGCGACGAGATTTCCCGCCGACGTCGCCTTGCTGTTGGCGGTGTCCCCTGAGAACGCCCACAGCGAAACGGCCGCGCGACGCACATTGCAACTCCCGGCCACCGGCCCCGTGTCGTGGCTCACCGGCGCAGGCGGCACGTCGCCCGCCGAGGAAGCAGCCGCCGCGGTAACGGCCGCGTTCGCCCCGATCGGTGCGATTTGACCCGCGACAGGCGGCACCACGAACTGAGGACAGCAGACGCCTGGAAACTCACTGCGATAGCCCAGGACTTTCGGAC
>JAGQOU010000221.1:0-31666 GCA_020427145.1 Planctomycetales bacterium
GCCCGCGCCGCCGGCGGCCGCATCGATCTGCACACCCATACGACCGCCTCAGACGGCGAAATGACCGTCGAGCAGTCACTGTGCGAGCACTTCGTCCGCGGTCAGATTCTCATCAACGACCACAACATCATCGACTCGCTGGCGGCGGCCCGACGGCTGGTGCGGGAGCGCGATCTGGAACTGGATGTGTTTTTGGGCATTGAGGTGATCTGCACGCACCAGCGGCGGGCGTTTGAGTTTCAGGCGATTGCTCCGACGCTCTCGGACGAGTTTGTCGCACTGTGCGGCGAGCATCGGAGTCAATGGAATCGGGCGTGCGAATTGTTCGTCGCCGAGCTTGCGACTCGCAACGACTTTTTTGAGGAGCCGCTGTGGCGGGCGATCGCCGCGGATCATGCGCTCGGCGGCGATTTTGCCGAGGTGCTTGAGCGATACCGCCAGATGCGCGAGCGCATCATCGCCGACGCGAACACCTGCGAGACCTATCTCCGCCGCAATCAAACGTTTGACATGGGCAGCTTGTGGCGGGATTGGGGCCTGGGCCGGGATGGCGACCCGCCGATGCTCAATCATCGCTTCTTCGGTTCGATGCGCTGCTACGCGATGAACGCCTACCGCGACGAATTGGGCGACTGGTTCGGCTACGAGGCGCTCGCCGGTCGCTTCCACGAAGTAGGATGCTTCGTCAGCCACAACCATCCCAACTACTGGGATGAAGATTTCATCGGCGAATTACCCCACGAGTTGCAGACCGAGTGGATTCGCGACTGGGCCGCCCGCGGCGTGATCGACGGGCTGGAGGTGTGGAGCCCCCCGTTTGCGTCGCAACGCGTGCCGCACTATTGGCAGCGTGTGTGCGGGGAATTACAGTTGGTTCCGCTGGCTGGCACCGACTGCCATAGCGGCCGCGAGGAGGAATTCGGCGGCAACGTGGACGATCACCCGGAGATTCCGCCGCAGATCTATCACAAGTTGGCAGCGCCGGCTATCGATCGAGCGCGGGCCGCGCAGGCCGGCTGGGCGGAGCTCGAATCGTGGCGCAATGTGCTGGAGATTGACTACGCCCAGGTCGAAGCGCTGACACGGTGCGTCGCAGCGGCAACCGCATTGGCGGAGTAGCCGCTCGTATTCGAGGCGGTTGGCAATTATGAACGGCAAGCAGACTCTCGCGCCCCTCCCTTCCAATCGCGCTGCGGTCGCTCTCTTCTTGGCGATGGCAGCCTTGTGCGGTACCGCTGCCCAAGCGCATAACTTGCCAATCAGCCGCATGACGCTTGCAGCCGACGAAGACTACCTGCACGTGGAGATCACGCTCAACGCCAACGAATTGGTCTTCTTTGCGGAATGGGACGCCGACGGCGATGGCCGACTGAGCACCGCCGAGTTGGCCGCCCATGAGGACGTCGCGGCGCAAAGCGTGTATGGGGCGATCGAATTGCAGTCGGCGGGGCGCTGCTTAGCACCAGAGGTCGTAGGACTTGTTCCGGGCGGCGATTCGCATCACTTGACGTTTCGCGCACACTATGCCGCAAGCGTCTGCGAAACGGCGCTGACCGTCCAATCGCGGCTTGGCGGCCTGACGCGCGGCGCCCACTCGACCCAAGCGGTGTTTCAAACGCCGCAAGGTCGCGAAACGGCCGTGCTCGACGCCCGCACTCCGCGAGTCACGTTCAATCGCGCCTTTGTTCCCAGCGAAGTCGTCATTGCGTCGTCCAGTCAAGCCGCCGTCGTAACGACGCCGTCCGCTAGTTGGCAGAGGATCGGGGTCACTTGCACCGCGGTGCTCCTCAGCGGGCTTCTCTTCTTCAGCGTTCGTCACAGATCCCGAGTCGCGCCATGAGTCATCCGTCGTCAGTTCACGCGGGTCGTCAGTTCACGCTGCTCATCGTAGTAGTTGTCACGTTGGCCGTCCCGCACGGACTCGCTAACGAGGTCACGGAAGCGACCCCGCTATGGTCAATCGGCGCGCCCGACGGATCGAGTATCGAATTTGCACCGGGCTCGCGGCCCAAACTCGACTTCGTGATCGGCAGCAGCGTTGCCGCACGCGACTTTGCCGGTCATCATGAGGGGACGATCGGCTCCACTGGCGCCGAGTCCGGCGAGAAGCCCTACGCGATCGAGTTCGAGCTGCCTGCTGCTCCCGCCGACGACTGTCGTCTCGTCCTGGACCTTATCTATACCTACGGTGCGCCACAGCAGTTGCGAATCACCGTAAACGGCGCCGCGGGCGTCTTTCCGATCCTGCCGACGGCCAAGAAGGACGTTGACAGTTTCCAGGGCAACATGGCCTTGCTCTCAGGCCAGCGACTTGTGGCCGTCATCCCCAAGCGTTTGCTAAGGCACGGGGCCAATCGGCTCGCGCTTGCACCACAGGGCGTTGGCGCCCTCGACTACGATGCGCTCGCGTTCTACGAAGCCGCGTCGGCGCCTGAGCAATCATTCGCAACGCCGCGCCTTGCACCAACGCAGCTCTACACCGAAACCGCTGCAGGACTCGCCGAACAGCGCACGCTGCTCGTGCCGTTCTCGCAGCGATTTGAATCGGGGCGGACCGTCATTCAAATCAGCGGCAAGAACATCGATGCCGAGCTTGACGCCGGGGACTGCGAGTTCGGCGTCATTTCCCAGCCGGTGGCCATCCCCGCCCAAGAGAGGCCCCAGGCGGCAGAGATCGCCGTCACCCTCGACGATCAGACGACCCGCGCCCGCGTTGACTTCGTCCCGGCGAAGCGTTGGAAAATCTACGTTTGCCCCAAGGTTCACAACGACGTCGGATTCACCGACTACCAGCCGCACGTCAACGAGCTCGACACTCGCAACACCGACGTCGTGCTGTCGATCCTTCGCAAGTATCCGTTCTACAAGTTCAATTTTGAAACCGCGTGGTTGGTCGACAACTATCTCGACTGCCGTCCGGAGAAATACCGACAGGAACTGGTCGCCCGGTGCCGCGAGGATCGGGCGGCGGTCAACGCGTTTTACCTCAATCTGCTTACGGGCATTTGCACGGGCGAGGAGCTGTATCGGTCGATGTACTTCGCCCACGAACTGCATCGCACGCAGGGAACAGGTTTCGAGATGGCCTGTCTGACCGACGCCCCCTCGCACACCTGGTTCCTGCCGACTCTGCTGAACGACGTGGGCATCACCGCATTTGCCAACGGCAGCAATCAAGCGCGGGCGCCAATCCTGGTGCTCAGCGATCTCAACGAGCAATCGCCGTTTCAGTGGGAAGGCATGAATGGCGAGCGCGTGCTGATGTGGTACGCCCGGTCGTACGCACAGCTGAAGATGCTCACGGCCCAGGGCTACATTTCGCCCCGCGAAGGCTATGGTTACTTTCGGGCGACTCTGCCGCAGTTTCTCAGCCGCTATCTGCAGCCTGAGTACATTCCCGACGCGGTGATGGTGTATGGGGCCTACGTGGACAACGCGGCGATCCCGGAAACGGGCGAGGCGGAGTATATCGAACAGTGGAACCGTGAGTTTGCCTATCCCCGGCTGATTGTGGCCACCGACGCCGACTATTTTCGCTACATCAAGGCGAGCTGCGGCGAACGACTGCCGACGTACCGCGGCGACGCGGGCGCCTACTGGGAGGACGGCGTCGCCTCGTCGGCGGCGGCCACGGCGTGCAATCGGCACACTCAGCAGTTGCTGCCGGCAGCTGAAACGAGCAGCAGCTTTGCCACCATGATGCAGCCGCGGTTTCGCTACCCCGCAGAGGATTTCCGAGCGGCGTGGAAGAACGTGTTGTTCTACGACGAGCACACCTGGGGCGCCTACAACAGCATCAGCCAACCCGATCGTCCCGGCGCCCAGAAGCAGTGGGAAGTGAAAGAGAGCTACGCACGCCGCGCCAATCTCGACGCGCGAACGCTCAACGCGCGATCGCTCAACCGCCTGTGTCAGCAGATCACCGTGAAGCAGAACACGATCTTCGCCTTCAACTGGCAGAACCGACAGCGTTCGCAGCCGCTGGAGGTCGACCTCGACGACGCGGCGGAATTGATTGATCTGTCGACGAATCAACCGGTCGAGTTGGACGTGCTGCACCGCCACGACGGCTTCAAACAGGTGCGGTTCATGGCCAAAGACGTGCCGGCGATGGGGTACCGCGGCTATGAGGCCCGGTCGCCTCTGCCGCCTCCCGCCGACCCGACGGCCAAACAGGAAAGCCGCGTCAACGGAGCCGGCGCTCGCAGCGGCGTTGAGCAAGATCATCCCGAGGCGTGGACGCTCGCGGGAACGCATTACCGGCTGACCGTCGATCCCGCGACGGGCGGGCTGAGCAGCCTTATCGATCGGGCGACCGGTCGCGAACTTGTGGAGCAAGACGGGCCCTATGCGCTCAATCAATATCTGTATGTCAGCGGCGGAGCCGAGTCGCTGATCCTGGACCTCAAGTTCGGCTCCGCGCCGGCCGACTTGACGATCGCGCCCCCCACCGGGGCGCACGTGGTGGAGAAGATCGACGGGCCCTTGGGGCAACGAATCGTCGTCGAGACGACCGCCCCCAACACGCCGCGGTTGCGATGCGAGTATCGTCTGTACAACGATCTGCGTCGCGTCGACATCGTCAACACGCTGACCAAGACGGCGACCCGCGACAAGGAGGCCGTGTATTTCGCGTTTCCGTTTGCGGCCGACGAGCCGGAGTTTGAGTACCAGATTCAGAACGGCTGGGTGCGTCCCAACGAGGACCAGTTGCCCGGCGCCTGCCGCGAGTGGTTCGCCACGCAGAATCTCGTGCAGGTACGCGACGGCCAAGCGTCGGCGGTGCTCGCCTGCCGCGAGGCGCCGCTGGTCACGCTGGTCGACGTCAATCGCGGCAAGTGGCCGCAACGGCTCGAGGCCGCCAACGGTCGCGTGTTCTCCTATGTGATGAATAACTACTGGTTTACCAACTATCGCGCCGAGCAAGGGGGCGAATTTACCTTCTACTACAGCGTCACCAGCGGCGAAGGCCTTTCCCGAGCGGACGTCGCCAACTTCGACGCCGACACGCGCTCGCCGATCTTGGCGTACCCGTACATTTCTTCGTTCTCAGCCAGCGTCGCTCAGGGCGAGCGGCCGCTGGACGCCGCATCAGGATCGTTCTTGTCGCTCGACGAGCCCAATCTGCAACTCGTCGGCGTGAAGGCCGCCGAGGACGGACACGGCTACATCGTTCGCCTGCTGGAGACGGCCGGCCAAGCGGGCGATGCCACGCTCGCACTGCCGCACGTTGTCTTGCAGGCGGCGCACCTGTGTAACGGAGTGGAAGTCAACCAGCGCGAACTGACCGCCTCGGCCGGCGAGGTCTCGTTCCCCTACCAACCCCACCGGTTTACGACGCTGCGGCTGATCGTCGGCGAGGACGAACCCTAGCCGACGAACCGCGCGCGGCACTGGCGCCAACACCCTATTTTGCACTTCTTCCTCACAACGAAAAACGCGTTTTTTGGAGCAAAACTCTTCGCGGCGGCGGGACCGAAACAATCCTAACTCGTTGCCGCCATTCACCTTACACACGGCCCGCCGGTCATCGACAACCGTGTATTGCGAGCGGAACTCCCAATTGGGTGCGCAAAACTCGCGGCCGCCCGCAAACGGTTCTCCAACGCCTCCTCCTCCTTTCGCAATGGCCTGATCCAAGTCGTCCGCTGTCATTTTAGGTCATGGCGCGGCCCATTTTCTACAATGAAATCTAAGGAGCCCGCGGCACGCCGAGTCGTCGCTTTGCGTCGGGCGTCTTCCTCCCCGGGAGTGCGAGACGCCGGCGAGCGAGAGTTGGGATTCTACTGCGGGGCTCGGCGGAGCCTCGCCCTCCCGCGTGCCGTCTCGATCCGATTGCTTCGGGACACAATCATGTTCGCCACGAGTCGCAGCTTCGAGGCGGCGCGGTTGCGCCGCCGGGAATCGAAAACCCTTGCCGACCCGCCGAAGCAGTTTGCCTGGACCGCGTAGCGTCAGGGGTTTATTCTGACGAGCGCTGCGTAACCAGGGCTTTTTCCGAAACTTCCTGCCCAATAACCAGCTATGAGCCCCGCATGTCAATGACTGAAACTCCCAGCCAATTGCCATCGTCCGGTAACTCCGGATCGCTGCCGGTCCGAAGGAGGACTCTTCATTTCTGGCGATGCTTCTGGCTGACGTTTCTCGTTGTCTCACTTGCGTACGCTTGGTACAGCTTCTACGTCCCTGCCAATAGCATCGCTTGGGCGGACACGTACGCTTCGGCTCAGCAACAGGCAGCCGACTCTGGCAAGCCGATGATCCTCTACTTTACTGGCGAGTGGTGTGTTCCCTGCCGGGTCATGAAACGCCAAGTGTGGGCTGATGAGGAGGTGAAGACAGCGGTGAACGCACAATTTATTCCTGTGGCACTTGACGTTGACAACCCTGACAATGCTGCGGTGCTAGGCCGCTACAATGTCGGCGGCGCCCCCGTCACGATCATTACCGATCCAGAGGGAAATGCGTTGCGATGGCGAGTCGGGGGGATCGGCAAATCGGAATTCCTCGAACTGCTGGAGGATTCGACTCCCACCGCCGACTAGCACGACTCTGCGCGACGAACACGGTCGTTCACCCGCGTCCCTCAATGTCACAGCGAAGCCTTCTCGGCCCGCTTCGCAACTCCCGGCGGTGCAGCTCACCGCCGGTCAAGATAGAGAGACGCGGAAAGTGCGCCGGATTCATCGTCCTGTGCAAATCCCAAGTGCCCTCGGCGTTTCACGCCGACGCAGATTCGGCGGGGTTGGGTAGCACTGACTGTCGCGCGCTTGAGTCGTTGTCACTGCGTTGGCATCGGTCGCGCGATTGTCGATGTCGCTTGCGACACGACGCCAACCGACTCGCCTCCTGTGCGTAGCACACGGACAATCGGCCGACTGTCCGTGCCACCCGCGGTTAAGCGCAACGAGGGGCCACCGTCATCAACTCACGCTGGTCAGCAGCAGCAGCCAGAGCAATATGGCTATCACGGTACCAAAAAACCAATGCAGCGGTCCGTACCGGCGAGTAAAGCGGGCCCAAGGGTCCCTTCCCACGTAACGGCGGTCGATGTCTGGCTTGGGCATGGTGGCAGGTGTGATAAAAAACGGGTGGCAAAAGCGTGGGAGTTTCACGCCGACGCAGGTTAACAAGGTGACTACTTTTTCTAAGGAGAGGTAAAATTTCCGCACACCTATGCTTAGAAGAGTCAGATCCCATTCTTATCTGAAGTAGTCCAAAATTAGAAGAGCAAGCGTGACGAAGGCAATTCCCCGGACGTCCTTGCTAATGTCTCCGAATTGGCTTTTTCTCCACAGGTAGATGAAGGCTATAAACCATACGAGAACCTGTATGCCGTAGAATTTGAAGTATGCAAGGGCAATGCCGCATGTTGTGACAAAAGTTAAAAGAGTCGACAAACTGAACCGCCAGCCTCGTGTCGCATTTGCCGTACTTTTTAACATGCGCTGCTCTCACATCCGGCTAATTTATGGCAGGCACGATTGTATCTCCTGGGCGGACATTGGTCGAATAATCTCCGGAAAATGAAACCTGCTAACACGCGTCAGCTTCATCCTCCGGCGCACTTCAGAGCCGTTGCGAATTGCCGAATTGCCTCCCGCGTCACGCGCTGCACGCATCTGAGGAGCTTGGCGTGCGATCGCTCTCGATTGCTCGCCGCCCACGCCCTAACCTTCCGCCGGGGGGAGGTTCGCGTACCACGTGAATCGCAACGCGATGATCGTGGCGACGGCCACGGCGCCCCATGCCAAAGCGTGCCAGTGCCAGTGGCCCACCAGGTACATCGGGGCGATGTACGCGGCGAAGATGGCGAACGCCGAGAGCAATAGATTCGTCATGCCCAGACCGGCGCTCTCGGCCGGGTCGGCGAGTTGCTCGGCCGCGAGTCCGCAATTCTTGCGCACGGGGCCCCAGAAGCCGAAGGGGCGGATGTTGCGATAGAAGTCGACCAGGATTCGCTCGTCGGTCGGCTTGGCGAGCAGCGTGCCGGCGATCGACGCCACCAGCGAAATGGCGCACAACGCCGGAAACGTGATGTGCATGGGCAACTCGATGTTCATCAGCGAGAGGACCAGCAGCGGCAACGCCCCGGCGAGCCCCGTCAGCGTGCCGGCCGTGTAGCCGACGCCGTTGAATCGCCACCAATACCACCGCAGCACGTTGGGAATGACGAACGCGGCGCCCAGGGCCATCATGATCCAATCCCACACCTGCCGAATCGACGTGGCGGACAAGCCAATCAGCGTGCCCACGACGACAATCGCCACGGTCGCCGCGTAGCTGACTTTCACCAGTTGTTTTTCGTCGGCGTCGGGCTGCACAAACGGCTGCCACAAGTCGCGCACCACGTAGGACGCCCCCGAGTTGACGGTGGCCGCGAAGGTCGACATGAACGCCGCCAGCAAACCGGCGAGCACGAGCCCCAAGATCCCCGGCGCCAGGTACTGTTCCAGAATCCGCGGCATGACCAGTTCCGCATCAATCTGCCCGCTGGCGTTGACCATGGGAATGTCGCCGGTCATCGCCAACAGCGCGATGCCCATGACCATGGCCCACCGCACCACCAGAAAGGCGCTCCAGGCGGCGCCGACTTTTGAGGCGTCGCGCGGATCACGAGCGGACAGAAACATTTGAAAATCGAACATCTGCCCCGGGCCGCCGAAGTTCAGCAGCATGCCCTTGACGACCCACACGACCACCAGGGCGCCGAACAGTTCGTAACCTTGATAGTCGACCGGCAGGTCGGCGACGTTCTCCAACCGCCACGTCGGCCACAGCGAGACGAACTGTTCGCCATCCACCGGCGCGACGGCGGCGAGTTTATCGGGCGTGAGTTGTGCGTAAGCGATTCCTGCAATCAGCAAACTGGCCACGGTGAGGATGGACGTCTGAATCACGTTGGTGACCACCACCGCCTCGAGTCCGCCCAACAGCGTGTAGACCGCCGTGACGGCAAAGACGACCAGCGCGCAGATCCGTTCGGAAGTCGCCTGCGCGAACGGCAAATCGACGTACTCGGTGCAGAACTTGCCGATCCCGGAGAACGCGTAGCCCGTGAGCCCGGTGAGCGTGACCACGGCCATCAGCGCGTAGGCCAGCCGCGCCGCGCGCCCGTCTTTGCCATCGCCAAAACGAGTGACCATCCACTCGGCGCCCGTCATCACCCGCGAACGCCGCACCCACTTGCCCATAAACGACATGAAGAACGCCGCCATGAGGAAGCCCCACATCCAGTGATTCCACATCGACTTCATGCCGAACAGGTAGATAAGCGCCACCATCCACATGGTGCCGCTAATGTCAAACGTCGACACGGAACCCGACATGGCCAGGGCAAGCCAGTGAATGCGGTGCCCGGCGAGGAAGTAGCTGTCGATGCTGCGCGCCGCGCGGCGCTGATACCACACGCCCAGGCCGATCATCGTGACGAAATAAGCGATAACAATCGCATAGTCGATCTTAGACACGGGCGGTTCCTTGGCGTGGCGTGCGAGCGGCGAGAAGAGAAGGAATGACCTCGCCGGCAATTCTGGCGAGAGGGGGGAGGACGGCGGCGGCGGCTCAGTCGGCGTCCGCGCGGAATCTCACCCGGGCAAAGCGAGGGTAGTACAGCGAGTTGTCGTCAACGACCCGCGCCAGACTGAACGCGTTTGATGCATAGGTCAGCGCCACGCCGTCAACCGACTGCTCAGGATGCAGCTTGCCGGCGTACAGCATCACCGCCGGATCGTCGGCTAACAACTCGGCCGGGGCAAAGAGCGGCTCCATCGGGGACCAGGGACCGACAAGATGCTCTGCCGAGCGGTAGGCGATTGGCGTTCGCGGAAAGCCCGCGAATTGCACTTGCAGATAGCGATTCTGTTTCGATTGGCGATGAACGGTGAATTCCGTTTGGCCGGGGGCGAAGATGGGCGCCGGGGCGGCGGTCAAGTCGCGTTGGTCGATCCATGCCTCGCGCTCGGGGTCGTACCAGCGCGGCTCGGACAGGTCGCCCGCCGCCGCGGCAGCGCGCGGCCACCGCACCAACACGGTCCCGCGCTTGCTGTGACTGAAGGCGTAGACAAAGTCGCCCTCACAAACCAAGCTGCCGGAGCCGACCAGCACTTCGAAATCGTTCTGCGGCACATCCAGCTTCTGGATCTTCCATTGGTCCGGCGGCAAATCGATTTGATCGAGCAGCACGGCCCCCCAACCGGTGGTTTCAAAATTGAGATCGGCGTTGGCGTCGCGGGCTCGCATCGACAACATCAAGACTTTACCGTCGAGCAGCACGCTGCCGCCCGGCCAGTAGAAGTTCTCGCCATCCTCGGGGATTAGCGACGAAGGCCGCTGTCCCTGATGCGACCAGTAGGCTTTGAATTGGGCTGTCGTCGGATCATAGCCCGTCTGGATGCCGACGCTGTTGCGGACCATCGTCGTTCCGCGCCGCTCGCCGGGGGTCGTGGGCTCGACGAAGCTGTCGCCAAAGAACCAGGCGACCCGGCCGTCGCCCAGGTCGAGCGAATAGGCGTCGTCGCCCCCCAGCCATTGCGGATCGCGATGAAACAGCACATCGGCCTCGGGCCACTGTTCGGCGGTTACTGGTGCCAGGGCATTAGGTTTGTTGGTGAGACCCAGCTCCAGATCGACCAATGGGGCCACGCACTCCGCCCACATCTCGCCATGCTTCTGCAGGCCCTTGGGGCTGAAGTGAATGCCCTTGCCCCCCAGATCGCGATAGTCTTCCTGCAACAAATCCGTGTCAGGTCCGCGCAGAGCGACGCCCTCGGCCCACAGCCGCTGCTGCGCAAAGCGAATGGAATCGGTCCGCGGACGCTGCATGTTGTGGTAGGTGGCCTGGGCCACGAACCAGGGAATCTGCCAGTCGGCGCCGTCGCGCGACGCCTGGATCACGCGCTGCAGTTTCAGAAAGTACTCGTCTCCCGGCATGTCGACGTCGCTTTCGCCCTGGTGCCACAGCAGGGCGCGAAACCCGCGCGGGCCAAGCTGCTCGATGCGCGTCATCATCCACTTGAACAGATCGCCGTCGGGTTGCCATTGGTTGACGCTGGTGCCGCCAAAGCCGGTTGCGGCCACGCCGATGGGGACGCCGTAGCGCTGGTACATGGCGTCGCCGAACGCTGGCCAAAAGCTGCCCCCCGTCGAGCGGTCGGCAACGCCAAGTTGCGGATCGTCCGCCAGTTTCCACTGGTCGCCGCCGAACGAAGCGACCATGCCGGAGGTCTGCTTGGTGGGCAACTCGCCGCAGTTCGTGGAGTTCGATTGCCCGGCGCCGACAAACACCTCGCCGACGCCAAACCGCTCGACGCGCGCCTCGGCCACGACTTGGTCGCCTTGCTTGGCACGCACTTCCAGCTGGTACCACCCCCCCGCCGGCAGCACCACGCGCGCAGAGAACCCGCCCGTCGGTTTGACGAACTCAGCGGTCTGCCAGCCGCTGGGCAACTGGCCGTGCTGCGATTCGCCCAGCACGCGATACTCCACCGCGTCGGCTTCGATCGTCACATTCCCCGCGACTAAGCATTCGCCCTGTTCGAGCGTCGACCGTTGAATCACCTGATAGTCCTGCGGCGCGAAAACGGTCACGGGTTGTTCGATCGACGGGGCAAACAGAGCCACGACCGCAGCCCGCTCCTGGGCGGAGAGCTTTGCGGCGATGAACTCCACTTTGCGCGTCTCCCCCGCGGCCAGCAATGCTTCGCACACCTGATGCGGCCCTTGCCAAGGCCCCCAAATGCGGTTGAGCCCGCGGACTTGCAACTTGGCTTCGCCCAGCGCGAACGACGCTTCGGAACGTTCTTCAGTGACCGCAGGGGCGACGGCGCGACCGTCCGCCGCCAAGACGGCGGCCAATTCGCCGGACAAGACGGCGAAGAATGCCGTGGGCGTCTCTGAGTCGTTCGTTGCCGTACAGGTCACGCCGTCGTCGCTGAATCGATAGACGATCTTGGCGTCTTCGCCAGCGGCGACAATCGTATTGGCGTCGGCAAGTTCAATTTGCGGCAATGCCAGCACGCCGTTGCGATAGAGGTAGAGGCCCCGCGAGATGCCAACCCCCGGCGCCAGAAACTCGCGCCCGGCGATCCGCAAACTCGTCAGGCACCCGTCGCCGTCAACGCGCGCTTGGTAGTCGCCCGCTTTCACGACGTGCGGCGAGGCTTCCACGGCGATCGACACCTCGGCCCGCACCCGACCAACCGAAGCTGCGGCGAGCGCGAGCACGCCGACAACCGCCAACAATCGACGCAGCAGCAAGCAGCGTGACATAAGTTTCTCTGAAAGAACGAGCATGAGAAGTCAACATCGCCAGAGGAGACCGCAACGCGGCAAGTGCCATTCTAGTACCGAGCCCACTCGACACAAATGCGCCCAATTGAGCACAACGATTGCCATGCTCTTTCGCCGCGCAAGGTCCTTGCGTCATGGAAGCCGCAATTCAATAAGCGCCGGGCCAAGACGCACCTTCTCTATGCCAAGCGCGTTGCGCATCGCTTTGGTCTCGACGCGCAACCGCCAGTTGCGGCGACGCTCAATTCGCATCACGTCGTCGCAAAACAGGGCCCGTAGCGCGGCAGCGAATTGCTGTAGCCTTGCAAGTTGCCATATCATTTCAACGGCAAACATCTGAAGAAAACAACGCGCCGGACGCCGACTTTTCTTGACCCAACACGCCCATTGGGTTACCAATAGATAAGACATTTGGCAGCAGTTCGCCACTGTCTTGCTTCTCTTTCTTTCGCGCGTCTTGCCCACGCCGCTTCGCCGATCTTTTCCGCTGACGTCTATTCCGCAGACTCCGTCGCAGGTGTTCTTGTGATCCCTACTCGTCGTCGCGTCGTGCGCGGTTTTACGCTTGTTGAGTTACTCGTCGTGATCGCGATCATCGGCGTGTTGGTCGCGCTGTTGCTGCCGGCCGTGCAAGCCGCGCGCGAGGCGGCGCGGCGCTCGCAGTGCTCCAACAACTTGCGACAGCTTGGCATTGGTTTTTTGAACTACGAATCCGCGCAGCGCACGCTGCCCGGCGGCGGTTGGAATGCGAAATACGTGGGCGATCCCGAACTTGGTTCCGGGCGAAAACAACCGGGCGGTTGGATGTATCAGCTCTTGCAGTACATCGAGCAGCCGGCGATTTACCAGATCACGGAGGACGGCTCGCCGGCGATCACACCCGCTCAAAGACAACAGTCCATCACGCTGCAAGAATCGGTCGTGCCGACTTTCAACTGCCCCAGCCGGCGACCGGCGAAGACCTACGGGTACGCCCTGTCAAGTCAATGGAATCCCGCCAACGGGACCCGCTCTCTCCAGGTGGCGCGCGGCGACTATGCCGCCAACGCCGGCGACAGTCCGTGCGTCATCAACGAAACGATCAACGCCTCCGGCGGCTGCGATCCCGCGCCGCTTTCCTGGTACGGCTACAACTATACCGACCTGAACGATCACGACTGGCCGCCGCTCGAATGGCAAACAGGAATTAACTACACGGGAGCGGAAATCAAGCTGCAGCAGATTCCCGATGGCACAAGCAACACCTATATGATCGGCGAGAAATACCTCAACCCCGATGCCTACGACAGTGATGGTACGCCAGACGGCGGCGACAATCATAGCGTCTACCAGGGTTTCGACTACGACATCGATCGTTGGACTGCCTACGACCCGAACGATCCCAATATTGAACCCGACACGCCGCTGCAAGATCGACCTGGTTACACCAACTTCCGACGGTTCGGCAGCGCGCATGCCGGCGGACTGAATATGGTTTATTGTGACGGCTCGGTGCATACGCTGTCCTACGACGTTGATCCCGCGGTCCACCGTGCTGCAGGCAATCGTGCAGACAATTAGCCGTCGGCAATTAGACCTCGATCCGTCTGCGATTTGAACAACGAACTGACGTGCCGCGGGCGCGGGACGCAAAGTGACGCAAAGATAGGATTCCCATGCGGCAAGTCGTCTCGGAAGCTTCGCGAACAACGTTGCTACGCGATTTCGGCGGTCGCCGGCGGTCGATCACGTCGTTGGCGGTGTTGCTGCTAGGAGTTTCGTCCGGCTGTTCTGGCGGCCCGTCGCGCGTGTCGGCGCCAGAAATCGACCCTGTCGCCGCGAGCAAAGAGGCCATTCGTCTCTACGACAAGGACGGCGACGGCGGCTTGTCCGAAGACGAATTGCAGGCATGCCCCGGCATCCAATTGCATCGCGACGCCTACGACGCCGACGGAGACAAGGTGATTTCGCAGGAGGAAATTGCGGCACAACTGCAAAAGCTTGTCGAAACTCGCATTGGTCAGACATCGCTGAAGATCAATGTGACGCTCAACGGCCGATCGCTCCCTGGAGCCAGCATCACACTTGTCCCCGAGCCCTACCTGGGCGACGCGGTTAAGACGGCCTATGGGACAACCGGCCGGGCAGGGATCGCCGCAATGGACATCCGCGATGAAGACCTACCCACGTCCGAGCACGGCATCGTCGGCGTGCATGTCGGAACCTACAAAGTTGAAGTCACGCACCCGAGCGTCCCCATCGCTGAACGTTACAACTCGGCGACGACGCTGGGTTACGAAACCGAACTCGGCAATCCTGGATTTTCCATCAACTTAAAAAAGTAGCGTCCCAACCCGACAATTCCCGCACATGGAACCGTCGTATCTCAAGATGCACCTAAATGCCATATCAACTCAGTGAGCGTATGGAGAGCGGGCGCCGCGGGGAGCCCCCGATTTCCTTGACACGCTCGACATTCGCAATCACCGTTAACTTCGGCGGGGTCCGGCCGCATACCCCGTCCCGCGGTCGCCGTGGCGACCGCGCCTTTTCTGCGCAAGCTTTCGCTTCTCATCGACCGCCTCGTCATATTCCACCGTGGAGGGGACCCAATGACCGTGACTGATCGCTCGCCAACTCGCGACAAGCTGCTCGCGCTCGACGCCCGCCTGGCCGCGTACGCCGCCGCCAGCGGCGCAGCCGTCGTCGCCGCATCGACCGCTGAACACGCCGACGCCGCAATCGTGGCCAACACCATTGAACAACCCTTTGGGATCAATGGCGAAGTCAACATCGACTTCAACGGCGACGGCCAGATCGACTTCCAGGTCGATCACGATCGCGTCGACATCCCGGGCAGCACGCTCGACTATCTGCAGATTGACAAGAACGACGTCAACGGCGCAAGCAACCCGTTGGACTTCGATCCGTTGCCGGGCTTCACCTCCACGACCTTCCCGCCGAACGCCACGACGGCGAACAACGCCGACAACGCGAAGTACGTGATTCCCTCGGCGACGGCAACGGACTACCCGGCTGCCCTCAGCTTCGGAACTCCTATCGGCCCCGCGTCCAATCTCAATTGGCAGGAGACCGCGAGCTACAACAGCACCGGCAACGCCATTCGCGCCAACCGCCTGATCGACGAAGACGCCGGGCAAATCGACCAAGTGCTGGGCGGGTTGACCACGATCGCGCCCACCAACGGCCCCAATTTTATCGGACTCGGCGGCGAGGTCCGCTACCTGGGGCTGCAGATGGATCTCAACGGCACGGGAGCCCTCAACTACGGCTGGGTCGGCATTCGCATCGACAACGAAGCGGACGCAACCGGCGCCGTGGTCGGCTACGGCTATGAAACAACGCCAGGCACGCCGATTGGCGCGGGCGTGGTTCCCGAGCCCTCGACTCTGATCGCGGCCGCCTTCGGCGTCGGCGTCCTGGCGTGCGGTCGCCTGTTTGGCCGCCGCAAGGCGACTCGCCGTTAGAGGGGGCGTGGCAACAACTGAATCGGCAACTTTGAGTATGCGCGTCGCGGTGATGAACTCGTCGCCGCGACGCGCCCTCATCTTCGCCGCGGCGCTCCGCTCAAGCCGCGACGCAACCGACTCGACAATTCACTTCTCACTTCGTAAAGCGACTTTGACATGCCCGCGAAACAGGATCGTTCCGCCGCACAACGCCCCTCCCTCTCCGCCGATGCGAGACTCGCGACCTACATTTCGGCGATCTCGGCAGCGGGCGTCGCGACCATGGCCGGGTCAGCCCGGGGGGCGATCGTCGCCCACACGGCGCCGCAGGCCGTGGGCATTAACCAAGAAGTCAACATCGACCTGAACAACGACGGGCAAGTCGATTTCCAGATCGACCATGATCGGGTCGACTTCAATGGCGGCACGCTCGACTATTTGCAAATCGACAAGAGCGACGTCAACGGGGCCGCCAACCCGCTCGTGTTCGACGACTTCCTGCCGGACGTCAACTACGAGACCTTCCCGCTGAACGGCACGCCGCGCAACAGCGACGCCCAGTACCTGAATTTCACCAATCAGTTCAACGACATCGGCGGTTACGCCGTCGCCCTGAAGGTGGGCGACGAGATCGGCGGCTCCGGCGCCGGCAGCACAATTCCCGGCACGTTGTGGGACTGGCAAGAGAACGACAACGTCGGCGGCAATGGCGTAGCGACGCGGGCCAATCGGCTGATCGATGAAGACGCCGGTCAACTCGACGCAGCCAACGGCAAATTTGTTCAGGCGCCCATCGGCCCCAACGCCGATTATCCCGCACTGGAGGGCTGGCTCGGACTGAACGGCGAAACCCGCTACATCGGCGTCCGCATCGACTTGAACGATCAACTGGAGCCGGGGCTCAACTCGTCGGATTTGATGGCGAATCCCAACTTTGCCGAGCATTTCTACTACGGCTGGATCGGCGTACGGATCGACAATGAAGCCGACGCCACGGGAACCGTCATGGGTTGGGCGTACGAGGACACGCCGGGTATGTCGATCCTCGCCGGCGACACGGGGCCGGTCGTCGCCAACGGCGATTTCAACGGAGACAATGAGGTCGACGGAGCTGATTTCCTGATCTGGCAGCGTCAGAACGGCACGAGCGTCACGCCTTATACAGGCGCCGACGGCAATGGCGACGGGACGGTCGACGACCAGGATTTGGCGCTGTGGCAAGGCGACTTTGGAACGAGCGTCGCCACGGCGCCCCTCACGGCGGCCGTGCCGGAACCGCCCTCGCTGGCCATCTCGGTGTTCACTTCGATGCTGTTGGCAAGTTGCGTCTTGGTCAATGCGTGGCGCCGACGTAAGCTGGCGTCCGGGCGGTGACTCGCTTTACGCTTTGCAGCAATGGCGAGTGACGCTCGCATTGCCGCCGCCGTTCGCACGACACCAGATTCTGCACCCTGATGACGTCGACCGAACATCTCACCGAGTTAGGGTACATCGATCCGCTGGAGGTCGCTGAGCAACGTGCGGCACGGGAGCAGCAACATGCCGCTGCGTTGGCGCAGGCCGATGCGCACCTCGCCGCGGGACGCATTTCGGACGCCCTCGAGCTGCTTGCCAAGCTGGTGCGCGAGGCGCCCGAATGGACGGCGCCGCGACGTTTGATAGCGCACGCCGAGTATCTGGCCGGGCGTCCCGTGGCCGCCCTCGCGCATCTCAACTGGCTGGAAGCGCACGGCGTGGAGCACGCCGAGTTGGCGTTGCTGCGCGCGGCCATTGAATTGCAGCGCCGGCAGTTCGACGAAGCGCTCGCGTGCGCGCGATACGCCCAGGCGCTGCAGCAGCCGCTCGCCGCGGCCGACGTGCTGATCGGGCGCATCATGCTCCGCCGCGGAGTGATTGACGACGCGGAGGGTTCCTTCGCACGCGCGTTGGAGTCTCAGCCGCAGCGGGCCGACGCCTTGGCCGGGATGGCCGCCGTCGCCCTCCGCCGCGGCGACTGGGAAACCGCCGTGGATTGGTCGCTACAAGCCTTGGAGCAGGACATGAGCGTTGCGGCCGTTCATTTTCGGCTCGGAATGGCGCTGGTCGGCATGGAGCGTTGGACCGAAGCGACGGCAGCGTTGACCGCCGCCGCCAAACTCAATCCCCACATCGTGGGCCCCTTACGCTGGCTGGCATACATTGCCGCAAGACAAGGCAGTCCACAGGAAGCGGAGGCCTTTCGTCGACAAGGTCGCGACGTCGTAAAGAACCGTCGCCATGCGTGACCGATCAGCGTCGGGTAGCGTCAGTCTTCTCAATTCGCAGCGCCATCAGCGCTTGCTTGCGAGTGGTCACGCCGCCCAGTTGAGACGTGAATAACCGCGTGTCCTGATAGTGATCGAACGAGGCAAAGTGGAAGTGAGTAATGCCAATCGCCTCGGCGCCCCGACAGGCTTCCAGCTTCAGCCAAGCGTTGGCCCAGTCGTTGCGCAAATCCGGCGCCACGATCACCGCATCGACCTCGGCCACGGTGAGACTGGTCCGATGCGCAAGCACGCAGCCGGCAATGCGGTCGCCGACGGTCAGCACGCGCGAGTACCGCGGGTGAAAAGCGTCGGGCGCCGAGCCGCGGAGCCGAGCTTGCAGGGCGTCGCGATCACCGCCAAGGTGCCGCAGGTGCAACTGCAGCACTCCTTCGCGATCAGCGGCGTAGAGCGGCACGATGCATGCGTCGGCGGGAATGCGATCGTGCCTTCGCAGCCATTCGACGATCGGAGCCAACCGTGGCGCGAAGCCGGCGACTGGCAGATCGTGGTACTCAACGGTCTCCACAACCTCAAACCCCAGCGCTCGCCAGGCGGAGAAATCGTCGCCAGCCTCGTCAATCCTTTGCGATAAATAGATTGCTTCGTCGCCGGCGTCCCGCGCGCCACGGACCAGCTCGACCAGCAGCGCTCGCCCGACGCCGACTTGGCGGCAGGGCGGGATCACATGCAGCGCCATGCCCGGACCGACCGGGCTCTTCTCTCGACGTGCACGCGTGGCGGCCGCAGCGCCAATGATTAGATTCTGGGCCGCGTCGATCGCCACAACAAGTTGCCGAGCTTCGCCGATTGGCGGCAGCAACATGCGGCACGCTTTGAAGTCCTCCGCCGTCGCCGCGCGGATCTTGAAGCCGGTCTGAGCCACATTGAACGTTACGCCCAAGCCCGGTTCCTCCCGGCGTTGAGTCGGCTGACATGAACCGCCCCCCAAAACGCCCCCAGGACCAACAGTTCGACGGAGACCGGTTCAGCAACCGCAACGGCCGACGCCGATGCGACGCCGCCGACCAACCCGCCGGTCATGCCCAGACCGGCCTGCCACAGCTCGAGATCGTAACGATCGACGACGCCCGACCGATCGCCGTCGGCGCCCGCCCCGGGGGCGTTTAGGGCTGAACCATACTCCCGTTGCCACGCCAGGAAATCGCCGCCATCGACGTCTCCGTCTGCGTCGAAATCGGCCCGCAGCGGGGCAAGTCGCGGAATCGTCGACAAGTCGAGCCGATACATCATTTGGTTGTAGTCGTACAACGGCGTTTGCACGGAATTACCCGAGAACGTATTGGAGTACGTTCCTTCGAAATAGATGACGCGACCGCCGTCTTCATTGAAGAATTCGTGCAGCTCGGGATTGTAGAACGTGTAATCCGAGGACGCGCCCCGGTCGTGCGACGCCACCTTCACGGCCTTGTTCCACGGCCCTTCGGGCGTCGGGGCCTCGGCGAACCACACTTCACCTAGAAAGCTGTCGCCAAATGCCTCGACACCGATCATCACCCAACTTTGGCGAAATTCGTTCCACTTGACGGAAGCCCGGTGGAGATCGATCGCGCGCCCCGTTGCCGCGTCCTCAAGGCGAAACGGCGAATCATCGCGGGCCAGCTTGCCGCTTTGCAGCAAATCGTTCAACATTTCCCGGCTCAGCGGATCGGCGCCCTGCTTCCAATCGAACACGAGCTTGCCGTGTTCGTCATACTCCAACGACGGATTGGCTGCATCGTAACGGGTGCCCGGCAACAGCGGCGTGAACGCCTCCCACTGCGCAATGTCGGTCACATGCTCCCAATCGGCTCGCACGCGCACGTTGGGATAGGACTGGGTGAAATAAAGATAGTCGTTGCCCGCCACGCTGTGGCGCAGCGCGTGTCCCTGCGGCGTGATCGGCGCCGTGAGGTCATAGTTCTGAAACCGTTGAAACGTAACCGTGGCGTCGTCATAGAGCGCGAGCCCCTGCTCCAGCACGTTGAAGTCCGCCGAGCCGGGCTCGATCCGCGAATAGCGGGTGAGCATCCGCTGTTGGCCGCCGGCGTCGGCGACGGTGAATAGCCCGTCGATCCAAATCGGCCCCGGATCGGACAACGGCATCATTTGCCGCGCGGAGCCGGCACTGTTTTCAAAGTACGTCAGGTCCACTCCGACGGCCGGGTCAAGCCCTCCCTGCCCCGGCATTTGCGACGTGGCCCCCGCCGTGCGAAAGTTGCCAAAGCCGACCTCGTACAGCGTATCGCCCCAAAACCAATGGATCTGGTCGTGGTAGATCGCCGTCTGCACCGAGTCCTGGCCGCGCACATTGGCGTTGTGCAAGGGATTGGCAATGGGCGATGCGATGCCGGCAGCCACGCTTTCTCCGTAGATCTCCGGGCCCGTCACGCGGTACAGCCGCTCCGCCAGATTGCGACGGTCGATCGCCAACTGCCGCATTCCGCCAGGGGTCGTTTGGATTGAGCTGCCGTATTCCGAGTAGCCGTAGCTGCGGAAACCCCAGAACTTATTCGTATTGAGCAGGGCGGGGTCGTCGACGGCCACGATGCCGTTGCTGTCGGTCACCAACAGCGGTCCGCCTTGCGGGGTCAACTCGACCAACGGCACGCCCCGACCTGTTTCCGAATCGACAACCTTAATGACGAAGACTTCGCCGCGAGCCACAGCGGCCGCAACACTCAGCAGCATTACCCCCGCTAGCGCCGCCCGCGTTCGCGGCAAGAGTCGTTCGGCAACGGCATGCGGTCCCATCGCAGCACTCAGTGATAGAAAAGCCGCTCAGGTCGCAATCTGCGGCGTAAAATACGCCGAAATGCGCGCAGCGAGTTAGTGAGCGTCGCTCGATTGAGCAAGTGATTGATTATAGTCGAAGCCCGCGGCGTTGTCGGTCCGAATCTACGCCGGGCGGGCATGCGGCGTCACGCGGGGCTCGCCGCGGCTTGCTCGGTGCAACGGCGGCTGCTCTCCATGAGGCGTCGCGTTGCGGCTTCGTCAGGGGCCCCGCCCGCAAGCATTCCCAGGGCAAGCATCGCAGCGCCAATCACCGGCGTCGCCTGATTGGCAACGACCGCGGCCTGCGGCAGCCGCCGATGGAGCGCCGCCTGCAAAGGCTTCATAAAGACATCGCCGGCGTCGCCAAGACCGCCGGTCACGGCCACGCGAACTTCTTCGCCCGCCTGGCCCAGGCCCAGTTGCGAGGAGGCCGTGGCGACCAACTCGGCGAGAGCATCAACGCCCTGCACAATCGCGCTGCGCGCGACGTCGTCTCCTTGGCTGGCAGCCGCCAGAACGAGTCGCGCCAAGTTCGCGATCTCGGATCTCGTCATGCCCTGCAGTTCGACGCGTCGAAGGATTTCAAGCGGCGACTCGACGCCCAGGGCGACGAGTACGGCGGCCGTAAGCACCGTCGCCGGGCCGCGGCCGTCGCTTGCGCGGATCGCCGCGATCATGGCTTGGCGGCCCAGCCAGTGTCCGCTCCCCACGTCGTCGAGCAACGGCCCCCAGCCGCCGGCCTTCCAGCTGCCGCCCTGATCGTCGCGTGCGTAAGCCGAGGAGCCGGTGCCGGCAATGAGCACGACTCCCGCGCCGCCGCCGAGACAGCCTTGGTGAGCAATTCGCAGATCATGGTCGACGCCAATATGCATGGATGGCGCCCAGGCCGCGGCCTGCACAATCGCGCGAATCGCGTCGCGATCGTCGGTCGTCACGACGCTCCCCAACCCTAAGAAGATCGAGTCGATCCGCTGGACCGTGGCGCCACTCGCCTGCCAGGCGCGCTCGATCGCCAGGTCGAGGTTCTTGGCAAACCCTTCCACGCCCACGTCGTGATAGTTGCCAGAGCCCGCTTCGCCGATGGCAAGCAGTTCTCCATCGCGTGTTGCCAGCGCCGCGCGCGTGCGCGTTCCTCCGCCGTCAATTCCTGCCACAATCGCTGTCATAGTTCCGTTACCCGCTGCCACGCATCGTCGCCGCGAAAGAGTTACCCTACCTACCGCAAGACGGCGGTCGCACTCGCCAGGTGTTTCGCTGGCGCCGCCATCCCGAACGTGGAACCGCGTACGATCAATTCGGCGTCGATGACGATTTGCCGGGATTCACGATCAACTCCGGTCAGCTGTGCCGCCATAGCGTCGAATGCCGCATGCACGAAAGGTTGAATTGGCAAACGAATGGTCGTCAACGGCACCGGCAACAGTTCGGCGATCGGATCATCGTCGAACCCAGCCAATTTCACATCGACGCCAATTCTCAATCCGCGTTCCATGAGATGCCGACCGATGAGCGCCGCATAGCGATCCATCTTGCCGATGATCGCGTCGGGGCGGCCGCCATCGATAATCCGATCGCAGAACTCGCGGGTCAGATCACACTCGTCGGCGGCGTACACCAGTTCGGGGGCGACGGCCAACCCATGCATGCGATGGGCCTCGTAATACCCGGCCAGTCGATCGGCGACAGCCGTCGAGACCTCGGGAATGCCCACAAACGCGATTCGCCGACACCCCTGTTGGATCAGGTGCTCGGTCAGCAGTACGCTGCCGCGACGATTGTCGTATCCAATTCGCGTAAACCCGCTCCGACCGGGATACGGCACAATGTCGCGGTCGATCAGAACAATTCGCGCTCCCGCCTTGACCAAGCGGTCGACGGCACGCGCGTTGACCTGCATCTGCTCACCTGACAACTCAGCCGCGTAGTAGAACACGCCGTCGACGCCGCGTTCGATTAAGGCTTCGGTGGAGGCGGCCACGCGCTGTTCCAGGGAGTCGCCCGCCGTCAGGCATTGCAGCGACAAGGTCGAGCGACGGCTGCCAATCAGGTCGGCCAAATGCTGGTGAATGAGTCCCTCGACATAGGGAAGCCCGGCTCCAGTGTCGACCCAGGGCACGAACAGCGCCAGATCGAGTTGCTCGGCGCTCGACGCGGTGGCGCACACATAGGTGCCCGATCCACGTCGGCGGTTCAAGAAGCCCTGGATCTCCAGGTCGCGGAGTGCTCGGGAGACTGTAGTTCGCGAGACGGCGAATTGCGCCATCAATTTCGCCTCGGTCGGCAACTTGGCGCCGGCCCTCAACTCGCCCCCTTCGATCTGAGCGCGAAGCGAGTCATAAATCAGTCGATAACGAGGCTTTTCGGCCACGGGGCTGATCCACGAGGGGAAGACCGATGTTCCGATCGCGACACCGAGCGGTGGCCGCGAACTCCAGCAAAAGAGGAGACTACACTCCCTAGTCTAGCCTCCGATGCCGACAAAAGCAATGTCTTTGTATGACAAGTTGTCCCGTCCTTTTGCCGCAAGTTGAATTGCTTTTTCCTCATCAGCGGGTAACCTGTCATTAGAGGAGCGACTGCCGCCGCGCGCCTCTCAAGCGACGCCTCTTCTCTTCTGGATCACTAGCCGATGCAGGCTCCCCCGCCCAATGTCTCCGCCATTCGTGGCGGCTACGACCTCCACCCAGTTCACCGCGTCCCGTTCGGCGCGATCGGGCAAGGGTTTGAGGCGCTCGCAGCGGCCCTGGTTGATGCGCGTACAATCCGCATCGACGGTTACATTGGCGTCGATTGGGAGGACTTTCGCAGGCAACTGAATGAGCAATTCGCGGCGCTGGGCCGGCGGCCCGCGTGGATCGACGTGTCGCAGGCGTGGCATTCGCCCGCGGAGATCGACCGTCTCGTTGAACCCTATCTCGGCGGCGACGATCCCCTCTTTGGCACGCGCTTTCCGGGCACGCTGCACGATTTCATCGACGCCCATCGTTGGCAAAATCTGCGTGACGAAGCTGTCGGCGAATTTGCGGCGTACTACGGCTGCGGCGCGGCGCTTGTCGACGCTGCAGGTCCAGTTGTTTACGTCGACCTGCCAAAGGATGAATTGCAACTGCGTTCACGCGAGGGACGTGCCGGCAATCTCGGCGTCGATGAGATCGCCGCGGCGAAGGAGCAATACAAGCGTTACTACTTTGTCGATTGGCCGATCCTCAATCGCCACAAAGCCGAGATCATGGAGCAGGTCAATCTGATTGTCGACGGCCAGGATGAGCAAAGCCCGTCTTTTCTGCAGGGCGACGCCTTCCGCACGGCGCTCGATGAACTGAGCCGCAATGTGTTTCGCGTCAGGCCCTGGTTTGCGCCGGGGCCGTGGGGCGGACAGTGGCTGAAGCAACACGTGCCCGCGGCGCCGCAGGACGTCCCCAACTACGCTTGGTCGTTTGAGATCATCGCGCCCGAAAACGGCATTGTGCTCAGCGACGGCGGGTCGACGGTGGAGGCGACCGTCGACTGGCTGTTGTATTACCGGCAACGCGAGGTGCTGGGCGACTGCGCCGATCGGTTTGGTTACGAGTTTCCCATCCGCTTTGACTTCCTCGATACCGTCGACGGGGGCAACCTGTCGGTGCAGTGCCATCCGCGGCCCGACTACATTCGCGAGCAGTTTGGCGAAACGTTTACGCAAGACGAGACTTACTACATTCTCGATTGCCGGCCGGGCGCTGAGGTTTATCTCGGTTTCCAGGCAGGCGTCGACCCTGGCGAGTTTCGCGACGCCCTCGAAACCAGCGTTCGGGATGCGACGCCGGTCGACGTCGAGCGGTACGTCGCCGTCCATCCGGCAGCCAAGCACGACCTGTTTCTCATTCCCCATGGCACAATCCATTGTTCCGGCGCCGGCAATCTCGTTTTGGAGATCAGCGCGACGCCGTATATCTTCACATTCAAGATGTACGACTGGCTGCGGTCCGACTTGGACGGCAAGCCGCGGCCGCTGAACATTGAGCGGGCGTTCGACAATCTTGACTTTTCACGGCAAGGCGATCTCGTCGCCGAGGATTTGATCTGCCGGCCTTTCGTCATCGACGAAGGACAGGATTGGCGACTCGTGCACCTGCCGACGCACCGCGATCATTTTTACGATGTGCATCGGCACGAGTTCGATACGGCGGTGGAAGTGGAAACCGCCGGATCGCCGCACGTTCTAATGCTGGTGGAGGGGACGCGCGTTACGGTTGAGACGCGGCACGGCGTCACGCAACGGTTCCAATATGCCGAAACCTTTGTCATCCCTGCGGCCGCCGAGTCGTATCGTCTTATCAATAACGGGCCTGAGCGGGCGATGGTGGTCAAGGCGTTTATCAAACCCAACGCTGCGCCGCGGAGTTAGCCCATGATGCGCAAACGCCGAACTTCACTGGCTGCCGCTGTGTGCACTGTTGCGACCTTGGCGTCGGCTGCACAGGCCAAATTGGCGCCACCAGTTGGCGTTCCCTCACTGGAGTCGCTGGCCAGCGAGTGGCTCGACGTGGCCGAGTTGGCGCACATGCCAACGTTGCATAATTTCCACGAGATGGCGGCGTGCGCCCCCGACCTCATCGGCGTGAACTACAATCCGGGCGAGCAACTCTTCGACTGGCCGGTGGGGCCGCGCTGGTTCCGTTACCGCACCTTGCCGCTGGTTTCGATGACTGTCGACGGCGTCGACGTGAACACCGCGACTTGCCGTTGGCAACCCTATCAGGCGGTTCGCCGGGCCACCGTGGATTTCCTGGAGATCGAAACGACCGTCCGACTGCCGTTCGAGGGCCTTGGAATACTCTACGAGATTCGCCTGACGAACGATTCGACGGACGCGCGAACAGTGCAACTGGAACTAGGCATCCCCGGTGCGCCAACTTCCAACACTGACCGACCAGCGCTATGCGGTCGTAGCGATGAGTACGCCATCGACTATGCCCACGCATTCGTCGATCGGCCGGCGAAGATTGCCGCCGCTGACAAGAACGGGAGATCAACGACCGTCACATGGACGCCGAAGATTGAACCTGGTGAATCGTTCGTCGTGCGCTTTGTGATGGCGACCGGCGACAAAGGCGCCGCGGCCAACGAAGCCGCCACAGCCCGCCGTGCAGTTGGCATGGCCGCCGCCTTTCAACAACTGTGGAGCGGCGCTCAAAGGGGTTGGGAGAAACGCTGGGCCCAGGCGTTCACGCCCGGCAATGAACACTTTTCCGGTCACCTGCCCGTGCTGGAGACCAACGACGAAGCGTTGCGAGAAATCTACTATCGCAGCGTGCTGACGCTGCTGATGCTGCACCGCACGAATCTTGCGATGTGCGATCGCGTGTTCATCACCAGCGGCGAGCGGGCCAAGGGCGTCGTGTTCTTTTGGGATACGTCGATGTGGGCGAAAGTGTTCGCGCTGCTGGAGCCCCGAGGCATGAAGGAGCAACTGCGTCTGTTCCTGCAGTGCGATCCGCACCGCGGCCCGGTCTGCAATCTCGACGACGGCTCCCAATGGGACGGCTGGTACGCGGCCAACGACCTCACCATTTTTCAGCTCGCCGCGACATACCTTGCCGTCACCGGCGATCGCGAGTTTCTTGACGAGCAGCTCGGCGATGCGACGGTCCTACAACTCATGGAGCGGCTCGCCACGAATTGGAAGACACTGCAGCGCGACAAATCGGTGCTGCTGGCGGACTATGGCGAGAATGAAAACCTGCTGGAATGCGCGCCGGCCTATGTGCACCGCGTGCCGTCGTTCAACGCCGCCAACGTGTGGATGATGCGCACCGTGGCCGGTCTCTACGAATCGCGGGGCGACCGCGCCCGCGCGACCGCATTGCGCAGCGAGGCTGACGAACTCGCGGCCGCGGTGCTCGACCTTTACAAGCCGGGCGACGGCGTGTGGTATGCGCTGCACCGCGACGGAACACGCGTTGAGTTGCGGCACTGCTACGACTTTGTCGACGTCGGCCGCTATATGACGGACGATCTCACGCCGCAGATGCAGTCCGAGATGGTCGCGTTCGTGCGTCGCGAGTTGCTCACCGACAAGTGGATGCGCGCCATGTCGCCCCGTGACGAGGCCGCCAAGGCGTCCGATCGCCCCGACCACGGACCGCTGGGAGCGTTCGACGCGTGGCCCGCCCTGACGGCCGAAACAATGTGCTTGCTTGGCGCGTGGCAGCCTGCTTTGGATTTCCTGCGCAGCACCAGCGCCGTTCTCGATGAAGGCGTGTACGCCCAAGCCCGCGAATGCTACGGCCCGCGCCGCTACGAGCACGACGCCCCGGTGCGTATTGCCATGCGAGGCGCCTGCATGCGAGAGTGCGTTGGCGGCGGCGCCTTTGCCGACATAATCATCGGCACGCTATTCGGATTCACTCCCAGCGCGGACCCGCCGCTCGAGTTGTTGCGACCCGACATTCCCCGGGGATTCACGGGCACGCTGCGCAACGTCCGCTACCGAGATCAACTGATTGACATCACCAGCAACGGCGATGGCGTCTCCTACGCTGTGCAGGAGTAGGCCGTCAACCGCCGCTCACTTCATCGCCGCAACCTCAACTCGTCTTCGCCGCGAGACCGACTGATGCCCGACTATCCGCTGATGAACCAGGCGCTCTACGAAGGCCAGGCGCCGAAAATCGACGCAATGACCCGCGCGGCGCTCGACGAGGGGCGCGGCCCGCACGAGGTACTGCAGGAAGGGCTGATTGCCGGGATGAGCGTGGTCGGGGAGGATTTCAAGTACAACCGCCTGTACGTGCCGCAGGTGCTGGTGGCGGCCCGGGCGATGAAGGCCGGCATGGCGGTGCTCAAACCGTTGCTGACCGCTGGGGGCGAGTCGCGGTCGCTGGGCACCGTGATCATGGGCACGGTCAAGGGCGATCTGCACGACATTGGCAAGAATCTCGTGTGTATGATGGCCGAAGGGGCTGGCTTTACGATCGTCGATCTGGGAATCGACCAGTCGGCCGACAAATTTGTTGCGGCCGTGCGGGAACACAACGCCAGCATTGTGGGTATGAGCGCCCTGCTCACCACGACCATGCCTTACATGAAGGTCGTCATCGACAAGCTCAAGGACGAAGGACTGGACCACGTCAAGGTGTGCGTTGGCGGCGCGCCGGTCAGCGAGATGTTCGCCGAGGAGATCGGCGCCGACGGCTACGGGGCGGATGCTCCGCGGGCCGTGGAACTCTTTAAGGAGATGGCGCCGGCCATCGCGTAGTGGTTCACTCACACGAGGCGATCCGCCTCGCCAGCGAAAGACGGTATGGCGGCGTTCGTTGACATCAACGCCCAAGTTTGCGAAGCCGCGATCGGGCAAACGCTATTCGAGTGCGCGGAGCAACTGGGCGTACGCGTGCCGACCTCGTGCTTCAAAAACGGCAAATGCCGGGAGTGCCTTGTCGAGGTCGCTGCGGGGAGTGGCATGCTCTCGCCGCCATCGCCCAGCGAAGCGCATCTGCGCGAGGGCTTTCGACTCGCTTGCCAGGCAAAGATCGTTTCGGAAGCCAGATCCATCCGCTGCCACACGTTGCGTCGCGGCGCCATGAGGATTGAGCGTCAGGGAACGCTTGCCGCCGACACGCCTGGCGGCATTCCCCATGATCCGGCCGTGACCCGCGACGGCGATTGGGTACTGCTCGACGGGCAGCCGCTCGTGCAAGCTGACGGACCGCTCTTGGGCTTGGCGATTGACGTCGGCACGACCACGGTCGTGGTGCGGCTCGTCGACCTGGAAACCGGGCGCCTGCGCGATGCACGCTCGTTCGAGAACCCGCAGCGATTCGCCGGCAGCGATATCATGGCCCGCATTCACTACGACGGCGAGCAGCAGGGACGCCTGCTGCAACGCACGCTGCTGGCGTACTTGGGGCACGCCATCGAGGAATTTGACTGCGACCCCCAAACCATCTACGAAGCGGTCGTCGTCGGCAACACCACGATGCGCGACTTGGCGTTTGGCATCGATGTCGCATCGGTCGGCCAGCGGCCGTACCGCTCCGTCACGCAACGCGAGATGGCTGACGGCGTCCGCCAGACGACCGCGGTCGAAGCAACTGCCAGACAGCTGCGATTGCCCATTTGCCCGCAGGCGCGCGTGGTCAGCTTGCCGTTGGTGAGCGGCCACGTGGGCGCCGACGCGGCAGCGTGCTTGCTGGCGATTGGCATGGCCGACGAGGATCGCACTGTGGCCTTGATGGACATCGGCACAAACACGGAGCTGATCGTCGGCAACCGCGGGCGTCTGCTGGCCGCGTCCTGCCCCGCCGGACCGGCGTTCGAAGGGGGCGCCATCGCCTGCGGGATGCCGGGGCTGGAAGGCGCCGTGGAATCGATAAGACTCTCTGCCGTCGGCATC
Source organism: Planctomycetales bacterium (assembly GCA_020427145.1). Lineage (GTDB taxonomy): Bacteria > Planctomycetota > Planctomycetia > Pirellulales > Lacipirellulaceae. The sequence continues at coordinate 29,175 of JAGQOU010000221.1, forward strand.
GAGTCGCTGCGCACCATCGGCGACGGCCCGCCGCAAGGTCTCTGCGGTTCCGCCTTGGTCGAGTTATTGAGCGAACTGCTGCGCACCGGGCGCATCGACCGGTTCGGACGATTCGTCAACGACGAACACCAATTCATGATCGACGAGACCCACAACATCTATCTCAATGAGCCTGATATTAGCGAGCTGGCCCAAGCCAAGGGCGCCAATGCGGCGGGACTGCGTATTGTGCTGAGTCGCTACGGCATCGACCTGGGCGAGATTGATCGCTTCTATCTGGCCGGCGGGTTCGCCAGGCACATCAACGTCTCCGCAGCGCGCCGGATTGGGCTCATCCCCGACCTGCCGGACGAGCGGATTGTGCAGATTGGCAACGCGGCGATCGAGGGCGCGACGAGAGCCCTTTGCTCGGCGAGCAGTCGCCGGCGGCTGGACGAGTTGGTCCGGCAAATTGAGCATGTCGAGTTGGAGACCGATCCCCAGTTTTTTGATCATTTTGTCGATGGCTGCCAATTGGCGCCGTTGCAGCGTTTGACGCCTAGTTCATGACCACGCTTTTGGAATCGCCGACCCTGCTCGACTCGCGCACTCTCGTCGCGGCAGTTGACGATGCGCCCGAAGCGCTGGTGCGCAAGCACGTCGGGCTGCCAGCCGATGCCGAGCCGGATGAACGATGGGCGTCGCATCTCGCCGCAGCGCGGCAATGGTTCCGCGAACACGGGCGTCCCTGGGGAGCGACGCAGGCGGTTGCCATCGAAAGTGTCGACGGCGAGCGAGTTCATCTCAGCGGCGGCAGTCAGCTCACCAGTCTGCTGTTGGCCAAGGGGTTCGCCCACATCGAAGCGACGAATCTGGTCGTCTTGGCGGTAACCGCCGGTCCGGAAACCGACGAACGAATCGCGCACCTGTGGCAAGCTGGGCGGCCTGACGAGGCAATGTTCGCGAACGCCCTCGCAATCGCCGTGGTGGAACACCTGCGCGATCAGATCGTCGCTCAGCTGCAAAGCGTGGCTCGCGACGATCGTCGCGTCGCGTTGCCCCACTACAGCCCTGGCTACGACGGTTGGGATTTGGCAGATCAGCACAAACTGTTCGCCATCCTGCAGGACAACCTTGCATCTGCTTCGCCGATCCAGGTGTTGCCCTCGGGCGGATTGCAGCCGGCCAAGTCGACGCTCGCCGTGGTTGGCGTGACGTCTAAAACGCCGGACAAGCACGAGCTCTCCGAATTCTGGTCGCGCCGCTTGGCCGAAATCGCGGTCATCCCGCCACCGCTGCCGGCGCAGTACGGGTTCCCCGCCAAGACGCTAGCCTTGTGGCGCACCAAGCGACTTCGTTTCACGCACAACCATGCCGGCAACGTGACGGCGCTGTTTCGTTTCGACGGCTCGACCTGCACCAATATGGGCTTGCCGTTGGCGTTCGACTATACGGTCGAACTCCGCCGCGAAGACGACGGCGTCCATCGTATCGTCCGCGTCGACTGCCAACCCGCCGCCGATCGATCCGGCTACCAGTCGATGTGCGCCTATCTCGACAATCCGGACCGATTCATGGCACAATTGGGCGAATATCGCCCTCTCGTCGGTCGCACGCTCGACGAGGCTCTCCTCTGGGATGCTCCGACGAGCCCGGCCGGTTGTCTCTGCTCGCGCGCCAGCCAGGATCACAAATGGCGGGCCGTGCTCCACACTCTTCACTACGCACTGCAAAGCCATGAGTAATCGCCTGCTCGACGCGATCCGCACCCGCATTCTGCTCGGCGACGGCGCCATGGGCACGCAACTGCAACGCGCGGGGCTCGAACCGGGCGGCTGCGGCGAGGCGTGGAACGTGACGCACCCCGAGCGCGTACTTGAGATCCAGCGCCGCTATGTGCAGGCCGGGTCTGACTGCCTGATCACCAATACCTTTGGCGGATCGAGCATTATGCTCGCGCGGCATGGTCACGCTGAGCAAGTCGCCGAGATCAACGCCGCCGGTGCGCGCGTCGCTCGCGAAGCGTTCGGCGATCGCGCCGGGTTCGTCATCGGCGACATCGGCCCCTTCGGCGGGCTGATGGAGCCTTACGGCGACTTCAGCGAACAGCAAGTCCGCGATGCGTTCCGCGAGCAAGCCGACGCCCTGGTCGCCGCGGGGGTCGACGCGGTGATCATCGAAACGCAAACCGCGTTCGAAGAATTGCGGGTAGGCGTCGAAGCGGCCAAAGCGGCCGGCGCCACCTGCGTCATCGGGTCGATGGCTTACGACGTCACGCACGATCGATCAGAGATTCGCACGATGATGGGCATTGGCCCCGCGGAAGCGGCCGTCTTTATGAAGGACATCGGCGTCGACATCGCCGCCATCAACTGCGGCTCGGGGGTCGACGCCAAATGGGCCACGCGGGCTGTGGAAATTTACCGGCAACAATGCGACCTGCCGACGATGGCCCAACCCAACGCCGGCACCCCCGAGTTGGTCAACATGCAGGTCGTCTATCGGCAAACGCC